>CALGHC010000446.1 GCA_937915965.1 uncultured Myxococcales bacterium | reverse complement strand
GATGACGACGTCAGCCATGGCGGTGTTGTCGCCACCGGCGATGTACTGGCCCATCGTCTTGTCGTCGATCTTCTTGAAGATCTTCCAGCCCTTGACCGCCCCTTGCTCGTGCACGACCAGCATGAACTCGGTGCCGCCGGCGAGGTCCATCCACGCTTGACTCTTGTGGTCACCGTCGAACGGCGCGCTCACGTCGCCCCAGGGCTTGGTGTCAGTCCACGCCGCCTCGGCCCACCACATGACGTGACCGTCGGAGGTGTCGAGGTTGAGCAACATCGTCCAGCCCCCGCCCTCGGTGGTCATGTCGCACCACGCCTGGAAGGCGACGTCCTTGGGCTTCAGCCAGTACAGACCGTCTCCCTTGCCGCCATCCTGGCCGACAATCGCCTGGCAGGACGGGGCCGGATTCGCCTCGCTGCCGAGCGGGATTGTCTGAGCGAATGTGACGAAGTCCTTGCCGTTGCAGACCTTCAGCGAGTTGTCGCTGATGTCGTAGTAGGCCAGACCCCGGCCCTCGGCGGTGCATGGCGTCGGGGGTCCATCCGCGTTCTCAAATCGGAAGAGCTTGGCCTCCTGGGACTGGAAGTCCGCACCTCCAGCGAGGACCTGCGATTTCGCCCAGGTGTTGCCGGCGGCGAGCGCTCCGTAGCCGGAGAGATCGGGGCCGCCGACGAGGTCGGCGTACTTGCCCGAGACGGCCACCGCGGCGAGCGCTTTGGCCGCGACCAGGTCGGCAGCGACGCCGGGCGCAAGCATCTCGGCCGTGACGCAGCCGGTACACTGCAACTTCGAGGCGATGCCGGCGGTGGTCGCTTCGTCCGCGCTGGTCGCGGTGATGGCGTGTTCTGCGAGCTTGGCCTGTTCGGCGAGCGTGGCGAGGTCCGCCAATTTGGCGCTGGTGGCGACGCCTGCCTTGCTATCCGAGGCAGCGTAGGTGAACGCGACGTGCTTGTTTTCGACGGCGTTCACGGCGAGGCGGCTGGAGTCGACGGCACCCTCGGCGATGTGAAGCGCGCCGACGCACGCCGAGCACTGCAGATCGAAGGCGAGCTCGGCACGGCGGCTGTGCACGGCGAAGGGCGCGACCTGTAGCCGCACCCGTGACAGCTCCGGCTCCTTGCCCACCTGCAAGCCCAACCACAGCGGCGTGGCGCCGCCCGCCGCGTCGAGAAAGAGGCCGTCGTCGAGGGGCGCATCAGCCTCCGGTCCACCGAGGTCGACGGTGAACACACCGCCCTGGACGGTCACGCCGAGCAGCTTCTCGCCGTAGAGCGAGTCGCCGCCGGTCTCGGCGACGTACAGCGACAGGCCCATCGGGTAGTCACCGTCCGCGACCGGACCGCCGCCCGCAGTGCGAAGTGCGCCCTGCATCGGCAGAATGACTGGGGCCGCAAGTGCCACAGCCGGCAGCAGGGTCATCGCGGCGAGCCAAACGGTGGTCATCGCCGCAAGGCTGGGCGGAGAGAGAGGCTGAGGGTCGCGCATTGGATGCTCCGATCGATGGTGCCATGGCGGCAAGTTCTCAACGATCATAGACTTTCGCGTCCGTCATCACAAGACGTGCCGCCCACGACGACCCACAGCTGGCATGGCATCTGCTGCGCCGGCGCTGCGAAGACAAGGTAGAGAATCCCGCCCTCACGGCGACGGGTCGGGCCCAGGACCGTCGGCACGCGGCGACGGCTCGCTGACCAGACGGTCTTCGAGGACCCGGGCGGCCGCCCGCTGGCGCGAGACCGCCCGCCGCTGCCACGCTGCGGCGCCGTGTTGCACGTTGCCGATCCAGTAGCGCATGCCGAAACCGACGAAGAGCAAGGTCGCGTCGAGGGCTGCGCCGTCGGCGACCAGCAGGCCGAAGCCGGTGCCCCAGCCGCCGTTGACGATGAGGGCGAGAGCGCCGTCTCCCGGCTCGCCCGCGGTCATCTGGCCGAGGCCGGGGAAGAGCGCCGAGAGGGAACCTCCGACCCAACGGCGCACGCCCGGATCGATCGCGAGGTCGTCGAGGGCGTCGCGGACGTCTTCGCGTTGCAAGGTCACCGGGGCGAGCTCGACGGCAGCGCAGGCGCGCGCCGCATCGGCGTCGAGGGCGTGTACGTGCGCGATGCAGCGCAGGCGGCGGGCCCGCGCCCGCACAGCGCCTTCGCCAAACTCCTCGACGTGGGCCAAGGTCCGAACGGCGGCCGGGTAGGCGCGGTTGGCGAGCTGCAAGACGCCGAGCTCGAGGGCCCGGGCGTCGGCGGCTGCCGGCTCGTCGCTGCCGTCGACCGCCAGCTCGAAGAGCAGGATGGCGTCGTCGAGGCGCCCGGCGCCCGCCAGCCGGCGGCCGAGGCGGGTGGCACTCGCCGCGTCGAGG
>CALGHC010000445.1 GCA_937915965.1 uncultured Myxococcales bacterium | reverse complement strand
GAGTTGGTCCAGTTGGGCAGCAGCGTGAAGTTGTAGATGGTCGAGCCGCTCGACGTGCGTCGCATCACATAGGACTGGCTGTCGGTGCAGATATCGGCCTTCATCGCGGCGCAGTGCTGGGCGGCCTCAAGGAACGCCTGACCGCTCGACAGCTTCGCGACACAGGGGCCGTTGACGTCGGCGTCGGCGCACATCTGGAAGTTCTGCTGGTTGATCTTGCCGAAGGCGATGCCCCCCTCGAAGGTCACCGATTTCTTGAAGGAGACGTCGCCGTCGACGATGAGGTCTCCTTTGATCGCGATCTTCTTGCTTGAGAGCGTCGAGATCTGGATGTCCCAGGTGGTGATCTGGCCGTCGGTGTCGCCGGGGTTGTCGACGAAATCGACGACCTTCAAGCGCCACTTCCCCTTGGGGTTCTTGCCGACCCAGGTGCCCAGGTCCCCCTTGGAGGGCAAGATCGGATCGGGGAAGCTGTTGTCGAAGGCGCCACCGACGCCCTTACCCTGGGGCAGAAGCGTGTACTCGTCGTCGTTCGGATCGAGCAGCGTGATCTCTATATCCGCTACGTTGTTACAGTTCTGCACAAAGACGTGGACACTGATCTTCTGGGCCAGGCCGACGTCGGGAAACACGATCGTGTCGGATACGCCCAGCGCGTCCTTGTCGGCGATCTGAACCGGCCCGTCGCTGGTCGCCTTGTCGGTGAACTGGTTGAAGATGAGGCCGTTGGAGACCTCGTCGATGCCGTCAGGGGGCAGAGCTTGGGCGCCGGCGCCGGGCACACACAAGAAGGTGCCGTCTTCCTCTATGCCCTTGACCACCTCGCCCTCGACCTCGCAGCCCCCTGAGACGGTCTTGATGCCGGTGAGCAGCGAACCGTCGCCCTCGAAGCTGCCCGCGTAGACGACGCTCCCGGCGACGCTCTCGGCGGTGACCTTCTTGGCCTTGAGGGCGTTACCGCCCAGATCGACGTCGGCGTCGAAGTTCATCTCGGCGACGCTGACGCAGCCGGTGCATTCCAGGTCGTTCGCCAGATCCGCCGAGCCGCCCTGGCTTTGCGAACCGGCGTACTTGAACGCGACCTTGTCGGCCGTGATCGAACCGGGGCCGATCTCGACGGCTCCGAGCAAGCCAGGCGCGAGGTTCTCGGCCGTAATGCAGCCGGAGCACGACACCGCCGCCGCGGTAGCCGCTTGCACCGCGAAGGCGACCGCGTGCAGGCGCACCCGCGGCTGCTCTGCCTCAAGGGCGACGCTCACCCCGAGCCAGATCTCGTCCATGCCGGCGACAACCGCCGCCGTCAGCGGCTCTTTGGCGCCAAGCAAGGTGTCGAAGCGCCCGCCAGCGACGCTCACCGGCACCAGCCCCTCCGTCCAGACCGCCTTGCCGCCGGTCTCGGCAGCGTAGAGGGAGAACTCGAAGACGTACTTGCCATCCACCGCCGGGCCGCCCGATCCGTGCATGATCCCGCTCACCGCCATGGTGGCCGGTACGACCGCGCCGGCCGGCTGCGGGGCGAGGCAGACGAGGGTGCAGACGACAGCAGCGACGGTGGCGACGGTGGCGACGGTGGCGAATCCAGCGGCCGTGACGCCGCGCTCAACGAGAGGGCCCGCGCGGCGCGGGCCGGTAGAGGTCGAACGAACGAGACGCGACATGGGAAACTCCGTAGATGATCTCGGCGCCGTCTGCGCTACTGCAGCTTGCGCAGCCAGCGCAGCTTGTTGGCGTACGGCGGGTAGCGAATCGCGACGTCGAGGTGGGTCGACTTGTCGACGACGCCCTTGCGGTGGCTGAAGCACTCGAAACCGTGCCGGCCGTGATAGCCGCCCATGCCGCTGTCGCCGACGCCGCCGAAGGGCAGCTCGGGGACGCCAATTTGGGCGATGACGTCGTTGATCGCGGCGCCACCGGAGGTGGTCTGCGTGATGACGCGCTCGGCCTGCGAGCGGCTACCGGTGAAGAGATAGAGCCCGAGCGGCCTCGGGCGCGCGTTGACGAAATCGATAGCAGCGTCGACATCGGCGATCTGCAGAACCGGCAGGATCGGCCCGAAGATCTCCTCTTGCATGACCGGCGACTCCGGGTCGACGTCGCGCAAGATGGTCGGGGCGATGTAGCGCTGATCGCGGTCGGACTTGCCGCCAATGACGACATTCTGTCCCTCGATCAGGCCGGTGAGTCGATCGTGGTGGTTGCCGTTGATGATGCGGGCGTAGTCGGGCGACTGCTGTGGGTCGTCGCCGTAGAACTTGCGCACGTAGTGGACGATGCGGTCGATCAGCGCGTCTTCGATCGCAGGATGCGCGAGCACATAGTCGGGTGCGATGCAGGTCTGGCCGCAGTTGAGGAAACGCCCCCAGGTGATGCGGCGGGCGGCGAGGTCGATGTCTGCGCTGGCGTCGACGATGCAGGGGCACTTGCCGCCGAGCTCGAGCACAACCGGCGTGAGGTGCTTGGCAGCCGCGGTCATGACGATGCGGCCAATGGCCGTGCCGCCGGTGAAGAAGATGTGGTCGAAGCGCTCGTTGAGAAGCGCCCCGGCGACCTTGTAGTCACCCTCGACCACCGCGACCGCGCGCTGATCGACATAGTCCGGCAGGATCGCGGCGATCGCGGCCGACGTCACCGGCGCGTGCTCGGATGGCTTGACGACGACGCAGTTGCCCGCCGCGATGGCGGCGATCATCGGCGCGAGCGAGAGGTGCAGCGGGTAGTTCCACGGGCCGATGATCAGGGCGACACCCAGCGGCTGCCGTTCGACGTAGCTCGAAGCGGGAAAGACCAACAGCGGTGTCGAGACCTTCTCGCGGCGGACCCAGTCGGGCAGGTTGGCGATCGTGTGGCGCAGCTCGGCGAGCAAGAATCCCGTCTCCGTCAGGTGGGTCTCGAGCGCACACTTGCCCAGATCCGCCTTCATCGCTTGCTGCCAGGCGTCCTCGCGCTCGACGATCATGCGCTGGATCTGGCGCAACTGGGTGAGGCGCCACGACAGCGGACGTGTGACGCCCTCGGTGAAGGTGCGCCGCAACCGGGCAACCGTCTGACCCAAGTCCTGCGCGCCGCTGAGTTCTGTCATGAAGACCTCCCTGAGTCGCGCAGCGAGCAGACCACAGCGGAACCACCGAGGCAATCGTGATGTCGCGCTCCGGACGCCGCGACGGTTCCGCCCCGCAGGGACCACGAGAAAAAAAACAGGCTAGCCTGATTTTTTGCACCCTCTTTCTTGTTTTACCGCAGTGGGCGCGACGCAAGCGCGAACGCAAGAGTCGCCTCGTCTTGCGTCGAAGGCCGCCGTCTCGCATCCTGCGCCGGCGCCGCTGACCGGCGCGTTCGGGATCGACCACGATGGCCCAGCCAGACCAGGCAGACCAGGGACGCGCCGTCGTCGACCGCGATCCCGAGCTGCGCCGCCGCTACGCGCGCGACGTCTCGCACCTCGCCGCGACGCCCGACGCGGTGCTGCGCGCACGCAGCGAAGCCGACGTCGTCGACACGCTGAAGCACGCCGCCAGCGAGCGCATGGCCGTGCTCGCGGTCGGCGCCCAGACGAGCACAACCGGCGCGTCGGTGGCCGTCGGTGGCGGACTCGTCCTGGCCCTCGCCGGCCTCGACAGCGCCGCGCAGGTCGACGTCGGCGCCCGTCTGGTCCGGGTCGCACCAGGCGCGATCCTCGAGGAGGTGCGCGCCGCCGCCCGAGCCGAGGGACTCCAGCT
>CALGHC010000444.1 GCA_937915965.1 uncultured Myxococcales bacterium | reverse complement strand
TCCCGGAGACCCACCATGAGCCAGCCCGTGCGCCTCGCCGCGATCGGCCTCGCAGCGCTTCTCGCGCTCGCCGCCTGTGACCAGATCAACGACGCCATCGACGACAACAAGGGCGCCCTCGACGTGCCAGTCTCGACGACGTGGGGCTTTCCCTTCACGATGGACCTGGGCCAGGCGACAGGCGCCCTGGCCGGTCAGAAGGCGCCCGAGGCGAAGGAGCACGACCTCTCGACCCCCGCGGTGGATGTGGACCTCGTCGCCGAGGCCCCCGCTTTGGCCAACGCCAAGGGGCGCGTCAAGCGCCTGGAGATCACAGCGCTGACCATCACGCCCACCGCGAACACGGTCACCGGCAAGCTGCCCGCCTTTGACATCTACATTGGTCCCAAGGGCGCGACCAAGCCCGAAGATGCGGTGAAGATCGCGACGGTGCCTTCGATCGAAGGTGGATCGACCGCGGCGATCAGCGCTCCCATCGACAGCGCCGGTATGGAGGCTGCCCAACCCCATCTGACCAGCCTGGCGTTTGCGCAGCTGGTGGTGGCGAAGCTCGCTGTCGCGAAGGGCGACGACGTGCCCGGCGGAAAGGCCGACCTGACCGTTGACCTGGCGCTCAAGGCGACGCTCAACCCGCTGCAGTAGACCCATGCGGGGCCATGGCCGACGCGACTCTCACCGCCGAGCTGCTGGCCGACGACCCAAGCGTCGTCTCGGTGGGCTACAGCCGGCCGCTCTCTGACGGTCGCCTCGAGTGCACGCTTTGTCCGCGGGCCTGTCGGCTACGCGACGGTCAGCGTGGCCTGTGCTTCGTGCGCGGCCGGGTCGGCGCGCAGATGGTCTTGACGACGTGGGGGCGCTCGAGCGGGTTCTGTGTCGATCCCATCGAGAAGAAGCCGCTCGCCCACTTCCATCCGGGCACCCCGGTACTCAGTTTCGGCACTGCCGGCTGCAACCTCACATGCAGCTTCTGCCAGAACTGGGACATCTCGAAATCGCGCCAGACCGATACGCTCGCCGATCAGGCCTCGCCCTCCGCGATCGCCGACGCGGCCGTTCGGTCGGGCTGTCGCTCCGTCGCCTTTACCTACAACGATCCCGTGATCTTCCTTGAGTACGCTCGCGACGTCGCAGCGGCTTGTCACGAGCGAAACGTCGCGACGGTGGCCGTGACAGCGGGCTACATCATGCCGAAGGCGCGGGCGGACTTCTTCGCCTTCATCGACGCCGCCAACGTCGATCTCAAGGCGTTCAGCGAGGACTTCTATCGCAGTCAGGCCGGCGGTCAGCTCGCTCCAGTCCTCGAGACCCTCGCGTGGCTCGCGGCGGAGACCGCGGTGTGGCTGGAGGTGACGACGCTGGTCATCCCCGGCCTGAACGACTCCGACGACGAGATCCGCCGTCAGGCCGACTGGATGTGCGCCCATCTGGGGCCGGACGTGCCACTGCACCTGTCGGCCTTCCATCCCGATTGGAAGATGCGCGACCGCCCGGCGACGCCCCCCGCCACCCTCAGCCGCGCCCGCGATCTCGCCATGCAGGCCGGCCTGCGCTTTGTCTACACGGGCAACGTCCACGACCCGGCCGGCGGCTCCACCTTCTGCCCGGGCTGCGGTATCTGCGTCATCGAGCGCGATTGGTACGCACTGGGGAGCTGGCGACTCGACGCGGCCGGTGCCTGTTCGGCGTGCGGTGCGGCGATCGCTGGCCACTTCGATCCCCAGCCGGGCGATTGGGGGCGGCGCCGCCTGCCGGTACAAATTGGCGGCGGTGTCAGGCATTGACAATTGTACAATTACACGAGCCCGTCTTGCGGCCGATCCGTCCAGAAATACAGGATTACGATCCGGTCATCGGGATCGGAACCTGCCATTCCTCGACCCCATAGCGCTCGGCCGCCATGCCCTCGGGCCAACCGTCAGCCGCCAACCCGGCCTTGCGCATCAAATGACTCACGAAATCAGCCGGCACAGGCAGGCTCTGCCAGACCGCCGGCAGGAACGTGGCTCTGAGCCCGCCGCAGCGAAGGACCAACCCGTCGACGCCCGGACGGAGCGCGTTGATCACGGCTTGGCGGCTGCCCGCGCTCATCGGCTCGGGTTGGCCAAGGACCGAGATGTGCAGCTCAAGACCGCCGTACTCACCTTCGGAGAGCGGACGGAATCGCGGATCCTCGAACGCGGCGCCGAAGGCGTGGTCAGCGACGTCCTGACCGATTGGCTGCGCTGCGGCGAGGGTGCCGATGCAGCCGCGCAGCTCGCCATCGCGATGCAGCGTCACGAAGGTCGCGCCAGGGCGCCGCAGCCAATCGCCGTCGCCGGTCGTCCAGGATCCGGCGTCGACCCGCATGGGCTGCAGGCGTCCGACGCCACGTCGGCCGGCGCCGCCAGCGAGACCTTCACGGATCGCCGTCCAGGCGATGGCGCCGAGCACCTCGCGCTGGTCCGCTGTCAGCCCGGCCAGTGGATGCGCGGCGGTCATGATGGCTCCTCTGTCGAATTGGCGGTTGCTCGGCCGTCCTTGGGCCGGACCAGCTTGGGCCAGAGCAGGTAGCTCCCGTAGCCGACGACCCGGTCGGGGCCGCCGGCTGTGTCGGCTGAGGTGCGCAGGTCGACGGTTTGCAGCCGCATGTGTCGCTCGCGCGCCAATGCGATCAACGCCGCCACTGGGTACCGCCCGCAGGCGTCGGCACGGACCACGGCGTCGGCGTCGAGCGACTCGATGTATGTCGTGGTCTCGCGATCAACGCGCTCGGCTGCGTCCTGAGGCAGGAAGTGGCTGAGATCGGTGCTGACCACCACGAGCGTCTCGTCGCCCCCCCATACGGCCGCGAGCAGATCTGCGCCGGCGGCTGGACTGATCTGGCCGACCGCGACCGGCACCAGCCGGAACGAGCCGAGCGCCCGTTGCAAGAACGGCAGATGCACCTCGAGGCTGTGCTCCCTGGCGTGGACTGCGTCGCTCACGATCACGTCACGTCGGCGTCCCAGCAGGTCGACCTGTTCGCGGTCGATCGCGACAGGGCCCAGCGGGGTCGACCACACTCCCGCGGCAGGAACAGCGAAGCCCTCGAAAGCAAAGTGATGCGACGGCCCCAGCAGGATGACCGTATCCACCCGTCCCGCCAGGGCGGCGACCGGGGCGTAGGCCGAGGCGGCGACCGGGCCGCTGTAGACGTAGCCGGCGTGCGGCGCGATGAGCGCCTTGGGGGGCGGCCAGTCGGCGGTGGCGCGCTGGGCCTCGCAACGATCGAGTATGGCGCGCAGCTGGGCGGGGTCGGCCGGGTAGAAGCTGCCGGCGACGGCAGGTTGGCGCGTTGTCACTGGAGCCTCCGTGCTTCGTTGACCGCTGCCAGGCAGGCGTCGGCCGCTTGCTTCGCGGCGATGTCGGCCGTCGTCGCGCTCGCCGCGGCCCACGCGTTGCACGCAGCACCGAGCGGCTCCAGGACCTGGCGGTCGCCCGGTCGTACGGTCAGCGCGGCCTGCAGCCATTGTACTGCGTCCGGCCAGCGGCCCTGGCGAGCGAAGAAGATTCCCGCGTTGCGCTGCAGAACGAATGGGACTGGCCCGTTGCCGCACGCTGCCAAGGCCGCCGCCATCGCCCTTGTGGCATCGTCGTCGCGGCCGCCGCGGTCGAGGGCCATCGCGAGGTACATGTGCGGCAGCGGTCGAGGTCGCCGACTACGCGCCGCCGCGGCCACTTCGCACCGCCGCATCGCCTCGGGGGGCGTCTCAAAGCGGGCGGCAAAGGCACAATAGGCCTCCAGCAGTTTGTCCGTGACGCCGCCAGTCGCTTGGGCTCGATCCAGCGACTCGCGCGCCCCGGTCGCCTCGCCGGCCGCGGTCTCAAGGCGGGCCAGCGCGAGCCAGGCCATGGGCGACTCCGGGTGAATCTGCTGCGCACGCTTCAGCCGTCCCCGGGATACCTCGATCTCGCCGCGGTCCTGCGCGACCGACGCGGAGTTGACGAGCGCCCGGTAGCTCAGAGGTGCGTCGCGGACCATCGCCTCGTATACCGACGCGTCGTCGCGCCAGTCGGGTAGCCGCAATCGTACCGACACCGCGCTGAGGGCGATCAAGACCGCGAATCCAAGCAGCAGGACCGGAACGAAGCGCAGGCGCACCTGCAGCGCGCGCTCGAAGCCGACAGCTGTGACGCTGCAGATGCCCGCCACCGGCAGCACCCAGAGCCGCTCGGCGAACGCCGTTGGCAAGGGCACGATGACGTGGCTGAAGAGCAGCATGGGGGCGGCGATCATCCCGAGCGCCAGGACCATCCGCGGCGACCGACGCCGCGCGAGCCACATGCCGCCAGCCAGCACACCCCAGACCAACCAGCCAAACGCCGCCTCGGCGCCCGCACCCAGCGCAGGAAAGTGGGCGAGTCCATAGTCGCTGCTCAGGGGACCCGAGAAGAGAAGACGCTGGCCGCCCAGCCCCGCGACAATCAGCGCCGCGATCCCGCGGCTGACCCAGTCCGCGGCGACAACCGGATTCTCGACCACCGTCGGTGCCGCCCCGCTCAGGCTGCCAAGCACAGCGACGCGACTCGCCAACCAGCAAACCACGGTGACACCAACCGGGATCCACATGCCGGCCGGCCGCGGCCACCGTCGGACCGCAGCCGCGCCGCTGCCCCCGGCAGAGGCGGAGGGCACCGCTGGGCCATGGGTCGCGGCCTCGTTCAAGGCGCCAACATCGTCATCCAGCGGTTGGCCGTCGCCGCTCTCAAGCGCCACGCTTGGGTGCAGCTCGCTCAAACGCCGCAGCGGCGGCAACAGAGACGGCATTGCGCCATCCCGCTTGATGCGGATCGTGCTCCAGGTCCAGGCCAGCGCCACCGCGGGCAGCACGATCGCGGACTCCTTCGCGAGCAACGCCCCGGCGAGGAAGGCCGCGGATCGCAGGCGCCAGCCCCGTACCCATGCGGTGAGAAAGAGGAGCCCAAAGCAAGCGGATTGCAGATCGGCGCGTGCGACGGTCCAGGCAACCGGCTCCGTCAACAGCGGATGCACGGCAAAGAGCACAGTGGCCGCGAGGCGCACGCCGATGTTGCCACCAAGCACACCGAGCAGCCACCACAGCGCCGCGATCGCCGCCAGGAACGCTGCCAGATTGCCCGCGTGCAGCGCCGCGGCGATCGCGCGCTCGGGCGAGGCGCCATTCGCCAGGGCGAGTCCCACACGGCGATCCACCGCAAAACTCGCGCTGGTCAGCGGGCGCCAGGTCGCGACGCGGTCGGCCTCGCCGGGGCCCCAGAAGGGCGTCGTCATGAGCGCGACGAGGTCGGCGTCGACCACCGCTGTGTTGGCCTCGATGGCGTCGTGGTCGTCGTACACCAACTCGAAACCGAGAGTCGGCGCGTACACGGACAGTGCCAGCGCGAGCGGCAGCGCTGGCAGAATCCAGCGATTCACAATGGACCTGGGCAGAAGCATGGGCTGGTGCGGGAGTGGCGGGTTGAGGCGCGCCGACAACGTCGTGCAGGCGGTGAGATTCGTCAATCGGAGCCCACGCGGGTCCAGTCGCTCGGTCCAAGCGAGCCGCACCGGCCGTGCGGCCTCACGGCGCCGCCAGCTCCGCGACAATCGCAAAATGATCGGACGGATACAGCGATTTCGAGCCATAGCGCTGCATGTCGACTGTCCACTTCGGCACGTCGAACGTGCCGCCGGTGGCCAGGCCACCCTTGCTGAAGAAGATGTGATCGATCCGCTCGCTCGGGTCGTAATCCGCCTTGGTCTCGGTGTCGCTGTCGACGTCCCAGCTCTGCGCCACCTCGAACGCATCGACCAGCGCGAGACCCTTGCCGTCTACACCGTCGGTGAGCGTTTGCCAGGCGACATGGCCGGGGTCGGCGTTGAAGTCGCCGACCAGGATGACCTGGGTGTCGGCGGCAATCGGCGCGAGGCGCTCGAGGATCAGGGGCGCCGACAACGCCTGACTTGGCGCGTTGTTGTCGACGTGGGTGGAGGCGAAGACGAGCTCGCGGCCGCTCACCTTGTCATCGAGGCGCGCCCACGCGACCAAGCGGGGCAGCTGGCCGCTGGGCGCAAAGCCGGTCGAGAAGGCGACGTCCGGGGTGGGCGACAGCCAGAAGGTGCCGCTCTCGATCACGTCGAAGCGGGCGGTGCGCACGTAGACCGTCGCGTCTGGGTAGTCCATGTCGAGCACGTCCGTGGGCGTGACGTGGTAGTAGAGCGCTGTGTAGGCCGGGTCAGCGCCCATCATCGCCAGCACCTCGGAGTCGTCGCCAGCTTCGAAGGAGAAGAGCTCCTGGAGACCCATGAGGTCGGCATCGTGGCGGGCAATGACGTCTTGCAGCGCTGGTATCCGCTCGCTCCATGGGTCGTGGTCCGGCTTGGCGCAAAACGAACACAGCACGTTGAATGTCAGGATCTTGAGTCCGGTGCCCGGTACCGACACGTCCGCCTCGGTGTCGGCTACATCCGCCCCGGTTGCTTCAGCGCCGGCCACGTCGCCACCGGTCGCCGCGCCCGAGTTGCCTGCGTCGACATCGCTGCACGTGGTCCCGGCCGCAAGCGCGAGCCACAGCCACGCGAGCGCTGAGGTTGCAGGCGACGCGTGGCCCGGCGGTGTTGCCGTGGTCGGCGTGGCCGCTGGGATCTGCCGGGCTGACGGGGCTTGCCGGGCCGCTTCTGACTGTCGGGGGGCTGACGGGGTTGGGATGGGGCGGGGCATTTGCGAGACTCCTGGGTTGCGCTGCGATTCTACAGCGCCGCGTCGGTCGCCGTCACCGTCCCCCCAGCGTCGCGTCGCCGGCGAGATAGCGTCGCGTCGCCGGCGAGATAGCGTCGCGTCGCCGGCGAGATATTGGCCTGCGATTCCGAATCAACAAACGTCTGGGCGCGGCCAGGCGGGGCATCTCGGCCGCTCTGCTCAATCCCAGTTTTGTGATCGGTGCACGCCACGTGTACAGTATCGCGTTCGGCCACGTCATTCAGGCCGCCTGAACCAGCCCCTTGAGGTCATGATGCGTCGTCAGCTTGCTGCACCCGCCGCCGTTGTCGCCATCTGTTGCTGTCTACCGTTCCTTGTTGGATGCGGCACCGACCAGACTGACAACAACTACGTCCTGGACACGGGTGTGACGTGGCCGCCGACCGGTGGCACCGACGCAACGACCGGTATCCCCGACGTTGTCGCCCTTCCTGACGGGTCGACACCATCAGATGTGCAATGGAACGTGGATCAGACCGGTACGGAACCCGAAGACACTGGGGCGCCTGATGTGCCCGACGTTCCCGACATCGTCGTGAAGCCGGATGTGTCGGACGTCGCCGAGAACCCCGGCTGCGCGAAGGCGAGCACCTGCAAGCCCTATCCGGACACGCCCTGGTGCGCTCTCGACATCTCGCAGTGCACCCAGTGCCTCGTCAACTTCCACTGCCAGACCCTCGGTGCCGGCTACGTTTGCGAGGATCACAAGTGCGTGCAGCCTTCGTGCGTGCCCGCCGTGAAGACCTGCGCGACCGACAAATTCCTGCAGACCTGCAACGACGATGGTCATAGCTACACGACGGTCGCATGCCCCGAGGGCCAACCGCTGTGTCTCGATGGCGCTTGCAAGATGTGTCAGCCGCTCGAGACGTTCTGCAGCTCTCCGGCACCGGGCCAGGAGAAGAGCACGCAGTTGATGAAGTGCAATTCGAAGGGCAGCGCCGCGGCGATCGTCGAGATCTGCAAGGCCGGCCAGTTCTGCAGCAACGGCTCGTGCAAGGTCTGCGAGCCCGGAGAGAAGAGTTGCCTGGGCGACAAAGCGCTGGTCTGCCGCGAGGACGGCACCGGCTACGACGTCAGCCAGGACTGCGGTTTGACCAGCCTGACCTGCCTCGCCGGCATCTGCGTGTCGCCGTGCGCGACCGACCCAAAGAGCAAGACCAACGTTGGTTGCGACTATTGGGCCGTGGATCTCGACAACGCCAAGGTGCCCAACGGCAAGGGCGGATTCTACGACGCCCAGAACTCGCAGTATTCGGTTATCATCTCGAATACGAAGGCGAAACCGGCGACTGTCAAGGTCAAGGTAGGCAAGGGCGAGGGCGCCCTGACGGCCACCTACACCGTCCAGGCCAATCAGCTGAAGATCCTCAATCTGCCCGACCCGGCCTGGGGCAAGCAGCCCCTGCAGCAGGACGGCACTGGCTTCAACTACAGCGTCTACCGGATCAGCTCCAACCAGCCGATCGTCGCGTACCAGTTCAACCCGCTACAGAACTACGACGTCTTCAGCAACGACGCCTCGCTTCTGCTGCCGTCGAACGCGCTGGGCAACGAGTACTGGGTGATGACCCGCCAGCAGACCCACCAGGACCTGCGCGGCTTCGTCACGGTCGTTGCTGTCGATCCCGGCGTGACCAAGGTCAAGGCTTTGGTTGTCGTCAAGACGATGGCGGCGGGTGGCGCAAAGCCAATCCCCGCGGGTCCTTGGCTCAATATCATGGAGTTCCCGCTTGAGCAGGGCGAGGTGATGACCATCGAGACCAACGAGAACGGTGCGGACCTGACCGGCACCTGGCTCAAGGGCGACAAGAAGATCGCGGTCTTTGGTGGGTCCGAGGCGGCCAACTCGCCCAACACCAACAAGTGCGTGAAGATCGAGGGAACGAACCAGGGTGTGTGTCAGAACCAGGGCTGGCCGTGCACGTCGAATGACGATTGCCCGGTAACCTGCTGCGCAGATCACCTCGAAGAGCAGCTCTTCCCCGTGAGCTCGTGGGGCACCACCTACGTGGCGACTCGCTCGAAAGCGCGCGGCAAGGCGAAGGACGCCTGGCGCATTCTTGCCTCGGAGGATGGCACCAACGTCGCGACCAATCCGCCTCAGGCCGCGATTCCGCAGATCAACCAGGGCAAGTGGTTCGAGTTCGAGTCCGATCAGGACTTTGAGATCATCAGCGACAAGCCCGTCATGGTGGGCCAGTTCCTCGCGTCGGCCAACGCGCCTGAGCCCAACAACGATGTCTGCAACTCGACTTTCAGCGGGACCAAGGTGTGCACGCACCACATGGAGAAGCTCAACACGCCCATCGCGTGCCAGAAGAACTCCGATTGCCCCAACATCCCGGACGCGGACGACGCCAAGATTGGCGACCCAGCCTTCATCCTCACCGTGTCGATCGCGCAGTACCTCGACGAATACGTCTTCCTCGTTCCCAACAAGTACACCGAGAACTACATCAACGTCGTCGGCCCTGCTGGCACCGAGGTCACCTTGGACGGCCAGGGCGTACCGGGCGCGAACTTCACGGTCTTCGCCGACGGCAAGTGGCAGGTGGCGGTCATCGCGGTGGCTGAGGGCGTGCACACGCTCACGTCGAGCGCACCCGTTGGTCTCACCGTGTACGGCTGGAGCGACTACGTCAGCTACGGCTATCCGGGCGGCGCCAAGCTTCTGTAGCGCCACTGCGCTGGTGCGACCGCGAACCTAGCGGCCCAGCGTGGTCAGATCGAGGCGGTCACCGCGCAACGGTGGGCACCAGAAATACGCCCCGGTCAGCGGTCGCGAGAATCGGAAGAGTCCGTCTACGATGCCGTCGTCGAGGCCGACCATGCGGCGAAGTTGGGCCTCGAACGCGTCGAGCGTTCGGCCAAACGCAACGAAGATCAGTCCTTCGCCGTCGGGGTCCGCCCAAGGCATGGACCGCCGCAAGACGAACGCCGGTGGGCTGAAGCTCTCCTGGTCGGTGCGCTTGATGTGCGCCGACGCGGGTGCGCCGGCGAGCTCTTGATCATCGGCGCGGCGTCGGCCGATCGTCTTGTCCTGTTCACTTCGGCTCCATTCGCCAAAGACGTCCAGATCGTGCAGCCACTGCTGAACGGCTACGAAACTCGAACCGTCGAGCTCGGGGCCGACGCCAGCGACAAAGGCCGCGGCGGTGGCTGCCTCGCCCTTGGGATTCTCAG
>CALGHC010000443.1 GCA_937915965.1 uncultured Myxococcales bacterium | reverse complement strand
CCGCGGTGGTCCGCGCCGTGACCAGCGTCGACGGCATGACCGCGGACTGCGCCGAGATCCCCCACCCCGTGCTTGCTCGTATCGCGACTCGCATCATCAACGAGGTGCGCGGCATCAATCGGGTTGCCTACGATATCTCAAGCAAGCCGCCCGCGACCATCGAGTGGGAGTAGACGCCGCGCTTGCCGCCGTGCGTCTTGCCCCTGGCCAGAAACGCTGACCGGTCCTACCACACGCCGTCGAGGGGCCGCGCCGGCCAGGGAGCGTCGGCGCTCGCCGTATGGATCGTCGCGGCCTCAAACGAGGTCGGCCAAAGACGCGTCGCTCGCGAGGCGGGCGGTTTCCACTGGTCGCGGCGCGCTGCCGCGATGTTTCGTTGCCACTGGCGCAGCCGGCGGAGACCGTGCGGCGTGCCCTCGCAACGCTGGCGTCCGTGGCGCAGCGGGCCGCGGTTGATGCGCAGCCAGGCGAGCTGGTACTGGTCGCGGTCGGTCCTCACTTGCGGGCAGATCCGGTGGAGTCGTTCGCCCACGCCCGCCTGCACCCGCTCGAGTAGAAAACGAACACTGGCTACAGGGTCAGTGCGGTCGACGCCGAAGCGCTGGGTCCACGGCCACAATTGGATGATCCCGACCGCCTGGCAGCGCCCGGATCGGCAATCGCCGGTGCTACGCGGCGTGTAGCCAGACTCGATGCACGCTTTGGCCAGGGTCATGCCGCGGAACTCGGCGGGCACGCCGTGGGCGCGCTCGAGCTCAAGCAGCCTCGCAAAGAGGTTCAGGTCGAGACGGGGACGCCGGTGACGCGAGAGCGAACGGCAGGCGTGGACCGCCTGGTGCATGAGCTCAGCGTCGGTCGGCGGCGTCACGACAGCGTCTCGCGGCGCGCGAGCCGTCGCGGGCTGTGGCCAGGCCGCCAGTGTACAGAGCGCCAGGGCGGCGCCCGCGTGGCGGGTGTGGCGAATCAGGCGGTGGATGCGCATCCTCTGCTCCCTGCCGGTCTCCTCTTCGGCAGCCAGGTTCGAGCCCTCGGGGGGCGCCGAAGCGTGCTGCGGGCGGTCTGGCCGGCTCCGCGCTGCCCCGCAAGGCGGTTCGAAGCGCGCCGCCTCAGTCGGTCAACAGACCCGGGCGGGGGGACCCTTTAGATCGATCTGCGTCGAGATCGCAAATCAAACATTTCGATCGCTTGCACGATCACGGTCGCCTGACGGCCGCCTCGACAGGTCGCCGCGACAGACCGACGCACATCACTGGCTTGGCTGCCGTGGTCGATCGGGCGCTGGGCTGATTTCCGCCATCCTGACCGCCTATTGCGGCTCGTCGCTTGTCGTTGTCCGCCGGTGTCGGTAGTCTCGTTGCCGGCCGTTGAATCGAGGTGTGTGCGATTCGCCCGGCGCTGGTTCGCCACAGGTCGAATCGTGCGCCACCGGTTTGCTGCTTCCCGGCGGCCACCCTCTTGCCTGCCGGCACGAGAGTCACCGGCGAGAATACAATGACGGTTCCCCCCAAGACCCGCGACCTCCACGCTGAAGCCCTCGCGACCGAGGTGTCGGCTTTGGCGAACGAGCTGCAGGCGTTGCGCGAGCGCAATGCGAAGCTGCAGTCGCTGCTCGACGTCGCCCGCGAGCTCGGCGCCCGGCACGAGGTCAACGCACTCCTCGACAGCATCCTGGTCGCCGCCAAGCGGGTCACAGGATCGGACCGCTGCTCGTTGTTCCTGGTCGATCACGACACCGGTATGCTGTGGTCAAAGATCGCCCACGGTATCGGCCGCGGCACCATCCGCGTGCCGTTGGGGCAGGGCATCGTCGGCGAGTGCGCCGCGACCGCCAAGCCGGTCGTCATCCACGACGCCTACGCCGATGAGCGCTTCAACCCAGCGATCGACCAGGCCAGCGGATATCGCACCCGCAACATCCTCGCCGTACCGATGGTCGACGACGCCGATGAGGTCTGCGGGGTGATCCAAGCCCTCAACAAGGCGAGCGACCGGCCCTACTCGCGCGAGGACGAAGAGCTGCTGCTGGCGCTGGGAGGCGTCGCCGCGGTCGCATTGCAGAACGCGTTTCTTCACCGCGATATCGCCAACCTCTTTGAGGGATTCGTTCGCGCCAGCGTGTACGCGATCGAAGCGCGAGACCCGACGACTTCGGGTCATAGCGAGCGGGTCGCCCGGTTGACGGTTCGCGTCGCCGAGGCCGTCAATCTCAACCCGCCGCCCGCCTACCGCGACGTTCACTTCTCCCTCAACGAGCTGCGCGAGCTTCGCTTCGCGGCGCTGCTGCACGACTTCGGCAAGGTTGGCGTCCACGAGAACGTCCTCGTCAAAGCCAACAAGCTGCATCCCGAGCAACTGTCGGTGCTCGAGGCGCGCTTCGAGACCGCCCGCCTTGGTTGTCTGCACCACTACGACCAGCGGCGGATCGAGGTCCTCGAGCCCGCCGGACTCTCCGAGGGCGCGCGGGCGGCCATCGCCGAGATCGCCGAGGAGCAGCAGATCGCCTTCACTGAGCTCGAGTCGTTCTGGGAGTTCGTGCTGCGTTGCAACAAGCCGACTGTGCTTGAGGAAGGCGGATTCGGCCGGCTCGAGCAGTTCGCCCGGATCCACTACCGCACCGCCGACGGTCGTGGCCTGCCGCTGCTGACCGCCGACGAGGTGAGCAGCCTGTCGATCCCCAAAGGGACGTTGTCGCCCGAGGAGCGTCGGCAGATCGAGAGTCACGTCACCCACACCTATCGCTTCCTCAACCAGATCCCGTGGACTCGCGACCTCGCTCGGGTGCCCGAGATTGCCCACAAGCACCACGAGAAGCTCAACGGCTACGGCTATCCGCAACACCTGCCGCCGGCCGAGATCCCGCCGCAGGCGCGGATCATGATGATCACCGACATCTACGACGCGCTGACCGCGCGCGACCGGCCGTACAAGTCGGCCGTGCCGCACGAGCGCGCCTTGGACATCCTTGGTTTCGAGGCCAAGGACGGCGCCATCGATCGCGAGCTGCTCGATCTCTTCATCGAGAGCCGCGCGCACGAGGTCCTGGACGAGGCCGAGTGAGGCGCCGGAGGGCGCGGCCGCGTCGCCAGCGCGTCGCCAGCGCGTCGCCAGCGCGTCTCAGCTGCCGAGCTTCTCTTTGAGCAGCTTGCCAAAGTCGCTGAGCTTGTCGGCGTCGATTGGCTTGCGTTGATCCGCGCGCCATGCGTCGACGTGGGTGCGTTCGCGGCTCTTTGCGGCTGCCTCGGAGCTCAGGCGGACGCGACCGGCGGCGTCGATGTCGATGACCTCGGCTTCGATCTTGCAACCCTCGGGGAAGCGTCGGCGCAGGTCGGTACCCTGGGGTACGCCGAGCTCGCGCGCTGGCACCAGCCCCTCGCCGCCGGGCCACGAGACGAAGACACCAAAGTGGGCGTGGCGGTCGACCTGCACCTCGACTACGTCGCCGATCTGAGCGCGTTCTGTCGCGGCGACGGCCTCGGCCTCGTCGCCTTGCGTGCGTGCCATGCCCAACGCCCTTGCGCCCAGTGAGTTTTGTGGCGTCGGAACCTCCGCATCGATCAGCTCTTCGAGGGCGCTGCGCTCGACCCAGGCCAGCGAGATCCGCCGCAACGTCGGGTCGACGGCGAGCACGCGAACGACGATGTCCTGCCCCGCCTTGCACATGTCGAAAGGCGAACCGATCCGCTTCCCAAACGCGCTGACATGAAGCAGGCCTTCGATTCCGTTGGCGATCTCGACGAATGCGCCGAAGGGCTGCACGCGAGTGACCTTGCCTTCGAGGATCACGCCGATCGGTAGCTCCGACCAGGCGGTGTCAAACGGATCGTCTTCGAGCGACTTCATCGAAAGCGAAATGCGCTCGCCGCGGCCCTTCGGGTCGGGTCCGATCGAGATCACCTCCACCTCGACGAGCTGGCCGACCTGGACGACCTCGCTGGGCTCGCGGCGCCCGTAGCCCAGCTCGCTGCGGTGCACGAGGCCCTCGACGCCGCCGATGTCGACGAAGACGCCGAAGTCGCGCACGTTGACGACCTCGCCACGGAAGCGGCCGCCGGGCACCAGGAGGAGCCGTGTCTCGGCGGCGCGGGCCTCGCGCTCCGCGACCAGCACGGCGCGTCGCGAGACCACTGGATCGCGGCCGTCGCGCATCTCGATCACCTGGAACGTCAGCTTGCTGCCGATGAGCGTCTCGGGATCTTCGACGCGACGCGTGTCGATCATGCCCAGCGGGCAGAAGGCGCGGTGGCTACCGATCTCGACGACATAGCCGCCCTTGTTGACCTCGGCGACGCGGCCTTCGATCGGCTGGCCGGTCTCGTGGGCGCTATACAACGCGCCGAGGTCGAGCGGGCCGCGCGTATTGCCCAGGCCTACCTCGACGACGCGGTTGCGCACGCCGACGGCGTGGCCGTTGATGACGTCGCCCACCTTGGGCAGCTCGCCTTGGGGACCCAGCTCGGCCTGGTCGAGCAAGCCCTCGCGGCCGTCGCCGACATCGAGCTCGATGTAGCGGTCTCCGACGTGCGTGACGACGCCGCGGATCGCCGACCCTGGCTCGATGAAGGGCCGCTCGGCGGGTGCGGTGGTCGCGAGCAGCGACTCGAACTCGGCTTCGGGGTCGAAGAGGTCGTCGTCGGTCTGGCTGGTGTTGCGGGCCATCTCGGTTCTCCAGGTCGTCGGTCAGGGGTCATACGCCGTCCCCGCGGGGAGCGCCGCGGCGGAGTATAGCTGAGGCGGCGAGTTGCAGGTCAACGTGCAGCGCGCAATCGGAGCGCGCTGAGTACGGCGACGATTGTCATGCCGTCGGTGATCTCGCCAGAACTCACCATCGAGACGACGTCGGCGAACGGCAGGGCGCGGCGCTCGATCTGTTCGTCGGGGTCGGATTTAGCCGCAGCGGGTGTCAGATCGTAGCCGAGGAAGAGGTGTGCGGTCTCGTCCATGCAGCTCTTGGACGTGTGGTAGCTCGAGACATGCACCAGCCGGCCAGCTCGAAATCCCGCCTCTTCGGCGAGCTCGCGCTGCGCTGCGTCCTCGGTCGGCTCGCCGCGGTTGACCCCACCGGTGGGCATCTCCCAGGTGAAGCGATCTGCGATGTAGCGATGCTGGCGGACCATCCAGACGGTGTCGTCGTCGACGAACGGCAGCACGCCGACGCAGTGGCCGCAGTCGATGACGCCGTAGGTCGACTCGCGCCCGTCCGGAGTGCGCACGCGGTCCTCGCGCAGGGTGAGGAAACGGCTCTGGAAGACCACGCGGCCGCCATCAAGTCGCTGCCAGACGCCGACCGCTTCGTCGCTTTCGCTCACTTTGGTTCCTCCGGCGCGCCGGCGACGCCGAACGCCCGCAATCTCGCGAGGAGGGCAGCACCGTCGATGTGGTCCTTGATCATCCGCCGCGCCATCTCGATCTTGTCGACGTCCTTGGGGCCGATCTTGACCACCAGGTTCCGCACCTTGGCTGAGATGCGGTATGTGTCCTCGTTCGATATGAGGATGGGCACCTGGGCGTCGATCAGCAGCTCCATGATCGTCGGATCCGGCTCGATGCCGCCCGAGAGCAGCACGCCCGACACGGTACGCCGGTCCTTCTGGCGGGCGACCAGGTGACTCGCAATGCAAACCAGGATGTTGTCGATGCGATCTCCCGGCGTGATCACGAAGGTCCCGTGCTGGATGTGACCGATGGTGTTTTGCGGCGTCATCGCCGCGACGATCGTGTCCATGACCCGGTTGCCGAGGTGGTCGTGGCCGGCCACGACCTCGAGGTTCAGCTCGCTCGCGAGCTGGCCCACCGTCGGCAGGGTCAGCGCCTCGTCGTAGGGCACCACCCCAAGCAGATCGATGCCGATGTGGGCGAGGCCCTGGCGCACTGTGCGCTCGATTTTCTCGTACTTCTCGGGCCTCACCTTGTTGATGATGGCGCCAAGGATCGGCACGCCCTCGGCGCGGAAGAGCGCCGCGTTCAAGGCTATCTCGTCGATGGCGCTGCCGATGCCAGCGCGGGCGATGATGATCACCTTGGCGCCGAGGTGGGCTGCAACCTGGGCGTTGGACGCGTCGATGACCGAGCCGACGCCGGCGTGGCCGGTTCCCTCGACGATCGTCAGGTCGACGTCGCGGTCGACGTGGGCGATCGCGGCATCGATCGCGCCGTAGATGGCCGCCCGGTCGCGGTTGAAGATGTAGTTCTCGGTGAAGCCGGGCGGGATCGTCACGGGGCTCATGTCGGTCAGTGAGACATCCTCGCCAAAGACCTCGCCAAAGAGGACCGCGTCCTCGTCCGCGCGCTGGCCGGCCTGGTCGACGAAGCGTTGGCCGACCGGCTTGATGAAGTGAACGCGCAGTCCCATCTCGCGAAACAGCCCAAAGAGGCCAATCGAGGTGGTCGTCTTGCCGACATTTTGGCGTGTGGCGCTGACGAAGAGCCTGGGCATGGCGTTTCCTCCCGTGTTCGTTGCGGGAACCGTCGCTCGCTGGTCCCCGCGTCAGCGATGGCTGGTCCCCGCGTCAGCGATGGCTGGTCCCCGTGTCAGCGATGGCGTTCGAGCATGCCGATGATTGTCTCTGGCGCGAGGCCATCGGGATTCCAAGGTCGGCCAAGAGAGAGCAGCACGCCACCTTCGGCCTCCCAGCGTTCGCGGTAGCCGCGCCGGTCGTCGATCAGCACGTGGCCGGGCTTCGAGCACACTTCCTTGGGCTGGCCGATGAGCATCCGCGATGTGCCGAGCTGTTCGCGCACCCAGCGGTATTTGCCCGCGGCGCTCTCGGCGAACGGACCCGGCGAGGTCAGTACGACGACCTCGTCGGCGGCGCCGTGGCACGCCTTCCACAGGCGGTCCGCCCACGGCAGCCGCGGCATCTGCGCCCACCAGGCTTCGCCCTCGGCTTGAATG
>CALGHC010000442.1 GCA_937915965.1 uncultured Myxococcales bacterium | reverse complement strand
AGCAGCTCGACATCCAGCCAGTGCCGCACCGCGCCTGCGATGTGGGCACGGGTGACACCGGGCAGGTCAGCCACGGCGGGTCGAACCATCTGATCGGCCAGCAAAGTTGAGGCCTCTCCCCCGGCGTCGGCGACGACGGCGTACGCCGAGACAGCGCGGGCGGCGCGCGCGACGGCCACTGTAACCGGGACCGTGAACCCCTGCGGCGGTGCTGCTTGCCAGGCCGCGTTCACCACAGCGATCGCCCGGGCGGCGTCGCGGACCGCCCCGTCAGAATCAAAGCGGATCAGCAGTCGCAACTCACCGGGACGCGCTCTTTGCCACACCGCCGCTACGCCGGGGGTCGTGCGCAGGGTGGCGGCGACCGGTCGCGCCCTGGCGTCCACCCCGGCGACGTCGAAGTGCGGGGCATGGCTCAGTAGCAGCACGTCGATGGGCTGCTGGGCGGGCCATGGACGCGCCACCAGCGCAGCCAACCCACCATCGCCATCGCCGCCGTCAACCGGCGCAGCGGCCGCTGACACCGCCACGGCGCCGGGCGATTCGTTGGCGTCGGGCGACTCGGCGACCCCAGCCGCCGTCGCGGTCGGCGACGCCTTTGCAGGCTGATGGGACGTCTTGCGGCCGCAGCCGGCGGCGGCCAGCAACAGCGCGAGGACGGCAAACGGCGGGGCGAATCGGGACATACTCGGCAGCTCGCTGGGTCGGTCGCTGGTGGTTCGATTGCCGCTGGGCCGGCGCAGTCACACCCGGGAGAGTATGGGCGAGGCGCCCGGGCGGGTCCACCGCGGCGACCACCGGCGCGGTACATGGCAGCAAGCCAGGGGGAGCCGAAGCGCAACACTTCGACAACCGAGGCACCCGTTGTTCGACGGTGCGACGTCGTCTACCCGCTAGGACTCCCAGTAGAGAACATCGCCAGCGACGCACCCGGCGCGCCCGTTCGGCAGGCGGATTTCGACGCGACCATCCGGGCGCGTGTGGAGCTCGCGCACGACCAGGCCCTCGGGCAGGTGGACGGTCTCGCCGACGCCCTGGCAGGCCGTTAGCGGGGCGTCCTCCTCGGTGACGACGGCATGCCGCACCTGATCGTCGACGCGGTCGGCGTGCCAAAGCCACGCGCCTGCGACCAGATGGACGAAGACGGCGACGCCTAGGCCAGCGTTGACCCAGGCGGGATTGGCTGCGGGCACCCCGGCCCTCGGCACCTTCGCTGCGCGGCGGCGCAATCGCAGAGCGTATAGCCCCAAGGCGCCGAAAGCGGTGAAGAGAACGAGGAAGCCAAGTAGGCCCCTGGGAGCGGACCGGGCGAGGGCGACGTCAAGCTCGGGGCTCTCGTCGAAGACGTGCAGGATGCGGTGCCGTCGTCGCGAGCGCTCGGACAGCCGGGCGCGCACGGTGCCGAGGTTGTGCGCGATGTCCTGGGCCAGCGTTTCGTCGGGTTCCAGGCGGGCGGCGCGGGCGTAGTGCCCGACGGCCTCGCCCAAGCGGTCGAGCTTCACCAGTGTATTCGCCATATTGAAGTGGACTGCGGCCGACTCGACGCGGTGGTCGAGCAGGCGCCCGTAGCCGAGGCGGGCCTCGGGCCACCGCTGCGCGACGAATGCTTCGTTGGCCGCCGCGAACTCCTGATCGAGGGTCGCCGCCTGAAGCTGTGGGGCGCCCGCCACCAGGACCGCAAGGAACGCGAGCGCGCCGACAAGGACAGCTCCCGCGCGACCCGCCGGACCGCCGCCCGCTTGGGCCGGATGCAGGCCGCCGTCGATCTCCGACAGGGCCTCGCCGACCCGCTCGGCTGTGCGGCTCAGATCATCACCCCGATCCCCGGTCGGAGCGAAACGCGCGAAATCACAGTGCTCTAGCTCAGAGACGAGCCGCTGCGCGGCGTCCGCACCACCACCGCGTGCGACCAACTCGCGTTGCAGGCTGGGAAAGGTCAACCCGGCAAGCTCGAGCCCGCAGGCTGTGCGCAACCACGCGGCGACCGCTGCCCGCACCGCCGCGTAGCCCTCGGCTGGCTCCATATGGGCGGCGGTCTGCAGCGCCGAGCGGGCCTGCTCGACGGCGCGAGCCCGAGCGAAAAGTGGAGCGCGTGCGATTCGGCGACTGCGCCACAGGGCGCCCGCGCCGAGCACGAGCGCCGCGAGCCAGGGCAGCGCGACGACTCGCCACAACCAACCCGCGCGGGTCCAGTGCGGCCGTGCCCCGCTGGACAGATCTGCTTGAGCCACTATGGGCCGCAGGGGCTGATCGGCGGTGATGTGCAGTGGATCGGACGGCGGCGACTCGCCAGCCACACCGACCTGATCGCTGCCCGCCTGAGCGTGGACCGGAACCCCCTCGACCTCGATGCGGAACGGGCCCGCCTCGCTCTCGATGAAGCGCTCGTCGTAGGGATCCCATGTCGCCCACTGGAGCGCTGGGATGTCGTAGGTGCCGGGCCGTTCAAAGTGCAATACAGTCTGCCAGACGCGTTGCCCCTCGGTGCCATTGGCGGTCCGGCTGATGCCGCGATCCGGCCGCTCCGGCAGTGCATCGGCGACCATGTCGTCGATCACCGGCAGGGGTGGTGCCGCGAGACCGATGAGGTTGCCTTCGCCTTCAATCGTGACCGTGAGGATGATTCGCTCGCCGACCTGCACCGGGCCGCCGACACCCCGACCGCCTGCGCGGCCCAGGACTGCGGTCATCTTCATGCGACCGACGTTGCCGGCGACGTAGCCCGGCGGAGCTCCGTCCGTGGGCACCTCGCGCACGTGCAGACGAATGACCGGTGGGGCCAGCTTGTGCACGTGGGTCTCAAACAGGTCGCCCGCCTCGATGCGAAAGCGGGGGCCAACGATCTCGTATTCCCCGGCCGCGGGAGCCGTCACGACGAGCTGACTAGCGACCTGCCGCATATACGGGCGACCGCTAAACTGCACCGGTTCCTGAGACGTGGTGCGGCCGGGCAGCAGATCCTCGACCTCAAGGCCAACGAGCGAGGGGCCAGCAACTCCACGGATGCTGGACACATGGGTCAGTCGACTCCAGTACAGCTCCCAGGAGACCGTGAATGGTTGACCCACAAAAGGCGAGTCGACGGTCAGCACGGGTCGGACAAAGTAGCGCTGTCCGACGAATTGCTGCAGATCCGTCGCCTTCTCCGGCGGAACCGCCGGGCCGGCCTGTTCGCGCGCGTCGAGTACGCGCACCTTGACTTCGGCGACCCGCGCGACGGTCTTCCCGTTGGAACGCAGCACGAACGGACCGATCGACCACGTGCCCTCGCGACGCGGCGTACCCACAAAGGTGTAGGTCTCGCGGCGATCCATCTTGCCGCCGATCAAGTTCATCTGCGTCGAGCGGCCCGCCTGGCGGAAATCGAATCCGTCGGACGCCGGCGCGGTCATCTCGTCATAGTCCCCGCTCGCTGACATCTGCAGCGTGACCTGTTCGTCGACCGCCATCTCGCGCCGGTCGACGGTCACGCTCAGATCCGCCGCCCAGGCGGCCACCGGCGCCGCCAGAGCGCACAGCAGGAGCGACACCGCGACCAGGCTGCGGCGCCGAACTCGTCGGTCTGGGCGGGAACGTCGGTCCACTACCAGGGCTTCTCGGGCTGGGTGTTTCGGAACGGAGACTTGCGCAGGGCTTCTTGAGCCTCCAGGTTACGCGGGTTGTGGTCATTGCGCTTCATGCGCTCAACCTGCCGTTTGCGCTGCTCTTCTTCGGGCTTTGGCGGCGGCTTGTCGCCGTCGGGCTTCTTGTCCGGCTCTTTGCCCTTGTCCTTCTTTTCGTCGTCCTTCTTGTCCTTGTCTTCGTTCTTCTTGTCGTCCTTGTCCTGGT
This sequence comes from uncultured Myxococcales bacterium, assembly GCA_937915965.1. Classification (GTDB taxonomy): domain Bacteria; phylum Myxococcota_A; class UBA9042; order UBA9042; family UBA9042; genus CALGHC01. Next base: position 560 of record CALGHC010000442.1, on the reverse strand, counting down.
CCGGCTTCTTTTGACCATCGTCGGAGGGCGGCGGCGGCTCCTGGACCCGCAAGACGTAGAAGTTCTCGACCCCGTCGGCGGCCGACGCCTCGATCTTGACGATGCGGTCCTTCTTGTCGGCGGCGATGGTCACTGCCGTGGTCGCGGTGCGTCCCCGCCGCGCTGCCGGCGTGTCTTCGGTCGGCGCCGACAGACCGCCCAGGCCGGGCAAGCTGGGGGCGACCGATTGGCCGATAGCGAGCTGCTTGGTGCCACCCTCGTCGGTGGCACGCATTGCGAGTGCGCCGTGAGCGTAATCGTAGCGCGCCAGAACCTGCAGGTTCTGGCCGGCCTTCTGCTCAAGCTGGAGCCAGTCGTGATCGCCGGCGCAGATGCGCAAAAGCTGCTCGGCGCCGACCTGCACCGCCTTCGCGTCAGAGGCGGTGTCGTTTGGCTCAAGCTCGTCGTTGCCGTCGGGGCACGGGGGCAGGATGTGCAACTTGAGCGTATACGGCAGGTCGAGGAGGGCCCGGTCCGGGTCGACCGCGGGCCGGGGCCAACCCTCGGGGAGCAGAACCCGC
>CALGHC010000441.1 GCA_937915965.1 uncultured Myxococcales bacterium | reverse complement strand
CGCAGCGAGCTTCTCTCGGACCATCACGTCGGCCGCGGCGAGGCTCGCATACGCCGGCGAGACGTGGTCGACCTTGGCCGCGGTGTCGGTCAGTGAGATGTCGTTGACGGTCTTGTACTCGCTGGACTTCCAGCCGGCGCCATCTTCGGTGAAGTCGATGCCGGCGTCGTGCTGCGAGACACGCAGGACCATAGTCCAGCCGCCGCCGTCCGTGTCCATGTCGCAGTAGGCCTGGAACGCGCCCTTGCCGCCGACGCCATCCGGATCGATCCACCAGATCGCCGACTTGGTCGCGGGTGCCGTCGCCAGCAACGCCTTGCACGACAACGCCGCCGTCGCGGCGCTGGAACCGGGGCCGGCGCACACACCGCCGGCGCAGACCTCGCCGGCCGCGCACTTGGTGCCCTTGCCGACGCAGGTGCCGGCGTCACCGCAAGCGTTGGTCAGCTCCTGGCCACAGGCGATCGTGGACGGCGGCGGGCAGACCTCCGAGCAGATCGTCAACCGCTGATAGAGAGTGCCATCGCAGAAATACAGCCGCTTGCTGGCCGAATCCATCGCCACCTGGCCGATGTTGGCGCCGTCGCAGGTCGCGATGGTGGTGTCGATCGCGGCGAAGCGGCCGCCCTCGATGAGCGCGTTGCCCAGGGCGAGCTTCTTGCCGACGGTCAGGCCACCGTCGATCGCGGCGGTGGTTTGGACGTGCAACGCGCCGGTGACCTCGACGTCGCCAGCGACCGTGCCGCCGCTGCTCGACAGGAAGGCGCCCGCGACGTCGTCGCCGATCGCCTTGAGCGTGACGCAGCCGCTGCACTGCAGGCCGAGGGCCTCGTCGGCTGCGGTCGCCTGATCGGCGGTCTTGGCATGGACGGCTTCGTCGGCGCTGAGCGCGTGGGTCGCCTCGTCGGCCTTCTCGGCGGTCACCGCGGCGCCGCCCTTTGAGACCGAGCCCGCGTAGGTGAACGCGACCTTGCTCTGGGTGATCGAACCGTCCTTGATCTGGCCTGCGTCGATGCAACCGCTACATGCGAGGTCGGCGGCGACGAGGGCCGGTCCCCCCTTCACCTTGGCGCCCGCGTAGGCGAAATTGACGTGCGTCTCCGTCACGCATCCGGCGCACTCGACCGCGTCAGCGACGGCCGCGCGCACAGCGAACGGCACGCGATGCAAGCGGGCGCGCGGCAGCTCGGGCTCGCCCTGGACTCCCACGCCGAACCAGACGTCGTCGTGGTCGAGAAAGACCGCCGTCGGCAGGGGCGCGTCGACGCTGGCGCCGAGCTCGACCGCGAAGAAGCCGGCCTTGACGGCGATCGTCGGCATCACCTCGGTCCACAGCGACTTGGCGTCGGCCTGGCCCGCGTAGAGCTTGACCACAAAGACGTAGTTGCCGTCCGCCACCGGGCCGCCCGCGACGCTGCGCAGGATCCCGTCGATCTGCAGTGTCGTGGTCGGCGCGGCCGCCGAAGCTGCCGTAGGCAAGACGACCGCGACGCACAGAATTGCGACGCACAGAATCGCGACAGACCGAATCGCCACCCACAGCACAGCGAAACAAGCCCGCTTGCCACCAGAAGCCAATGTGCCAATCATCCTCGCCTCCCTGCCCGCGCCCGTCTCTCCACGACCTGGCGAATCACTTTAATTCCCGGATATTCAGTCAACACTCGTTCACCGAAACATCACCGTCACATCCGCCGCAAATCGCTGCTTGGGGTCGCTCTTGCCGCCGCCGACCATGTTCCAGGCGGGCGTGGTGTCGTGGCCATCGACGTTGCAAGCGTGATCGCCCCAGCCGATGAATGGCATGTTGCTGTCCCCGCTGGTGTAGATGTCGCCCGAACCAGCGCTGTAGTTCTGCATAAAGACCAAGGTGTCCCAGGTGTCGGTGTGGGTGCCGCAGCAGCCGTGGTAGCAAGCAGAGGTGATCGTGTAGGTCTTGCCGTCGAGAGTCACCTCACCCTGGCGGGTGTGGTGAGGGGCAGACTCGGGCAGCGGCTTGGGCAGCCAGGAGAACCCCGTTCCCTTGGCGACCAGCGAGCCAGATCGGACCGCAAACGCGCTCTTGGCCGCGATCATGCCGCTGTCGACAAACTTTGAGATGTCGTGGGCGAAGCTACCAGAGGCGAGATCGCCGATGCCGGCGTCCTGGCGCCAGGCGGTGCCATCCAAAGCCATATTGCCGGCGAAGAGGTTCGGGCCATCTTGGAAGCGGTAGCGAGCGATCAGGGTCCACCCGCCCTCATCGGTGGTCATGTCGCAGAAGACCTGGAACGCGGCCACACCGCCTTCGCCGTCCGCGTCGACCCAAAACACGCCATCTTTGCTCGTCGGCGCCAGCTTCAGGATGTCGGCGCAGCTCTTGCCCGGGTGCGCCTGCGTGCCAACCGCCACCAGCGAGATCGCCGTGAAGGCGCTGCCGTTGCAGACATACAGAGCGTGTTCTACCGGGTTGTAGTAGATAAGTCCCGAGGTCTTCTCTTCACATTTGGCAGGCTCTACTTCACTATTCTCTAGCCGCATCCTCCGGGCCTGCGACAGCGCCAGATCGACACCGCCAACGAGCTGCTGCTCGGCGGCGAATGTGTTGGCGACGTTCAGCTTGGCGTACGGAGTCAGGTCGGGGCCGCCGGTGAGGTCCGCGTACGCGCCAGAGAGGGCGACCTTGGCCAACGCCGTCGTCGCGGTGTAGGCGGCGAGCGCATCAGCGTGCAGCATCTGGGAGGTGACGCAGCCGCTGCACTGCAGGCTGTAGGCCTCGTCCGCGACCGTCGCGAGGTCGGCCTTGGCGGCGAGGTCCGCCAGCGCGGCCTGACCCGCCACCTTGGCCGAGAGCGCGGCGCCGCCCTTGCTGTCCGAGCCCGCATAGGTGAACTCGACGTGCTTGGACTGTACGGAGTTGGTGCCCAGGTGATCGCTGCCGATGGCGCCGGCGGCGATCTGGTCGGCGGCGACGCAGCCGCTGCAAGCGAGGGCGTCGGCGAGGGCTGCGCGCCGGGCGTGCAGCGCGAAGGGCACGACCCCGATCTGGACGCGCGGCAGCTCGGGCTCCGAGCCGACTCGAACACCCAGCCACAGCGGCGCACCGGCGGCAAACAGAGCTTCGGGCACGCCCTTGCCGTCCGCGGCGCCCAGGAAGGTCGCCAGGCGGCCCAGCGAGACAGCCACCTCGGGCTGAACCTCCTGCCAAAGCGGTTCGAGCGAATCGACCGCGTCGTACAGCTTGAAGAAGACGACGTACTTGCCGTCCGCGACGGCACCGCCGCCCTGGCTGAGGAGGGCCGCCTGCAGCGGAATCAGCTGGCCGGCGGCGATGGGGTCGGCGCCCACGTCGGCCGTTGAGCCGAACGCCCACAGCCCTGCGATGACGACGACACAAGGACAGACACGGCGGGCAAGACTGTGCATGGCGGACCTCCTGTAGTTGGGATTCATAGCACAAACGCCGCCGCAGGAAGAGACCCGCGCCGCCGACGAGATTGTCTTATGTTAAGTTGACAAACAGATACGCGGCTGATCAGGCTTTCACTGCGCTGCACCGTCGGTCATGATCGCCGCCATCCGCCAGCCGCCTGCCACCGACCGCCGACGCGGCACAGGCGGCAGAGGCGGCAGAGGCGGCACAGGCGGCACAGGCGGCACAGGCGGCACAGGCGGCACAGGCGGCACAGGCGGGAGGCCCCATGACATGGATCGTTGAGCCGCACCAACTCCCGACCATTCCGGTCGCTGGTACAGACAAGCGCTTCGCCGTTCGGCGGGTCTGGTGCATCGGCCGCAACTACGCCGATCACGCCCGCGAAATGGGCGGCGATCCGACTCGCGAGCCACCGTTCTTCTTCGCCAAGCCGGGCGATGCCGTCTACGCGCCAGTCGGTGACTCGGAGCTGGCCGTACCCTACCCCATGGCGACCGTGGACCTGCACCACGAGGTCGAGTTGGTCGCAGCGATAGGCCTCGCCGGCCGTGATCTGGACGCCGCGACCGCGCTCGACCATGTGATCGGCTACTGCGTCGGCGTCGATCTGACCCGCCGCGATCTGCAACGCGAAGCGAAGCGCGACGGCCGCCCCTGGGCGATGGCGAAGGGATTCGACGCGTCTGCGCCCACCTCGGCGCTGCGCCTCGCGGCCACCATTGGCCACCCGACGCGCGGCGCGATCGAGCTGATGGTCAACGATCAGACCCGCCAGCGTGCCGACCTCGCCGATCTGATCTGGTCCGTGGCAGAGAGCGTCGCTGCGCTGTCGCGGCTGGTCGCGATCGAGGCGGGAGACCTGCTGTTCACCGGCACGCCTTCGGGTGTCGGGCCGTTGGCGCGCGGCGACCGCCTCGTGGCGCGAATCGAAGGCGTCGGCACGCTGCGGGCTCGGGTCGCAGGATCCGCTCCGGGCGACTGAATCGTGTCGCCGACGGGGCGCGGGGCATCCGCGACGCTACGGCTGCGTGCAAACGGCTACGGCTGCGTGCAAACGGCTACGGCTGCGTGCAAACGAACGGGTACAGGCTGTCCGGGCATAGCGACGCGTGGCAGTTCCAGCAGTTCTTGTTCTCGCAGCACTCGGTCGTCGCGCCCTCGGCCCCGACAACCTGCCAGTGCCAGTCATCCGACTCGGGCAGCGCACCCACCGCCAGCTTCTTCATCGCGGTGTAGTTGTCGAGGTCATCGCAGTCGCTGTCGAAATACTGCGCCTTGACCAGCACGGTTCCCTCGGCGAAAGGCTCGACTGTGGTCGCACCGGCCGCGATCGCGGCCTTCCACTCGGCCCACCTCTCGGCGCCGTTGGGCGACAACCAGGTCTCGACGTAGGCGGCCTTGGGGTGGGTGCTGGGTCGGCAGGTCGCGACCCGCGTGTAGGTGTCGGCGAATGTGTCTGGGAAGAAGGTCTGGCTGTCCCAGTCGCTGGCGCAGGCGACAACGACCAACACCGAGGCCGCCGCGATCGCGGCTGGAGCGACAAGGCGACGGGTTTCCACTCGGGTTGGGATCGGCATGGTTGCTTCCTCTGGCGTGGGCCCAGCAAAGGGGAGAATATCGGGTCCCAGTGGATCGTACGGAACGGGTCCCAGTGGATCGTACGGAACGGGTCCCAGTGGATCGTACGGAATCAGGCGGAGCGGCACTGGACGGAGCGGCACTGGACGGAGCGGCGCTACGGCTGTCGGATGTAACGGATCTTGGGCCAAGCCGACAAGGTCCAGGCGTCGAAGGTCCTCGGCCGAGCCGCCGCAGTATCACGACAAGGCGGGCGAATCGGTGGGCAGTGCATGGTTGATCGTCACGGGCGCAGGAGGCCCAACGGAGACCGCGGCGCGCATGGCGGCCGGGCGCCGCTGGCTGCCCTTCGTGGCCGAATCGAGCGAGGCCTTCCATGCAGAGCGCGCCGACGCAGGGTTGTCTGTCTGGTCGGTCTGCGACGAGGCGGCACGCGGCAGCTGGCTGCACGTCGACGAAGGCGGGGCGCTGGTCCTCGATGGCTGGCTGAGGGAGGACGACGACCTGCCGGTCGCTGCGTCTGTCGCTGCCAACACCGCGACCATGATCGACCGGCCAGGCGCGGACCTCCTCGACGGGAGCCTGCCAGGCGAGTACTCGATCGCGCGCCTCGGCCACGACGGCAACTTGCAAGCGGCGACCGGCTATCTCGCCGGCAACCATGTGTACTTCGGCCGGCGCGGTGCCGTTCAGGCCATCTCGAACCGAGCCATGCTGGTGACCGCGGCCCTCGACGAGGGCGTGATCGCCGGCGGCAGCTTGCCGACGCCAGATGCTTTCGAGCTCGCCTGGCTGGTCTCCGGTGTGGGCTGCCCATTTGGCACCGCGACCTGCTGGCCGGGAGTCCACTGGCTGGCCAGCGACCAGCTCCTGTCCGGCGGGCCAAGCGGCATCGAGACGCGGCCGCGACGGCCCGCGGAGCGGGCGGCGCCGACCGTCGGCGTGGCGGCGAGCCCGGACGGTGACGATGGCGCCGCGACACGATGGAGCGGCCTGTTGGATGTCGTCGCCGACAGCCTCAAGCAGCTGCAGCGGCTGCCGGATGTGCGATTTCGCGTGGCCCTCACGGGCGGTAAGGACAGCCGGGTCGTACTCGCCGCTGCCCTGCGCGCTGGCCTGACCGATCGAATCGACTACTGCTATCTGCGTTCCGTAGCGGATCATCCGGACGCCGTCGTCGCGGCCCGCCTCGCCGACCACTACGGGCTCGAGCTGCGCCGCCTCGAGCCGCCGCTGGCCGAGGTCGAGTTCTTTGACGCGCTCGAGCGCCACCTTGCCCAGGCCGAGGTCACATTGGCCGCGTTCGATCTCAAGGGCAGCGACACGCGCGAGCGCATCGCCGGCGTGCACGGCAACTACGGCGAGATCTACAAGAGCCACGCGATGTTACGATTCCTCCTGGGGTGGCCGATGGCGCGGCGCTTCTACGCGTCGCGCACCTTCATCGACCGCTGGGACCTGCTGACCGACGCGGCCGTCGCCAGGTGCCGAGAACGCCTCGCCGCCTGGCTGGCCGGATGCGCGGCGAGCGGCACGCGCCTCGACGCGCTGCACGACCGTTGGCACTACGAGACCCGGATGGGACGCTGGCTGGGCCAGGCCCAACAGGCCGACGGCGTTGGCCCGCCGACTGTGCAACCGCTGGCCCTGCCCGCCTTGCACCGCGCGTATCAGCGCCTGTCCCTCGGTGATCGGCGCCGCCATCGCCTGCACTTCGAGCTGTTGCGCGGCTTCGACGATTGGCTGTGGCGGCAGGGGTTCGCAGGCGACCGCTGGGCACCCTCCCTGTGCCGCGGCCTCGGCACCGTCGCGCCGCCGGTGGCGGGCCCCGCTTTGCAGCTGTTGCCGCAGTTCGGGGTCTGGCAACGTCAGGCCGACGAGATTGAGGCCTTTGTGCTGGCGCCCGGAGACGACGGCTTCTTCGATGTCGTCCGCCGCGAGGCGATCACGCAGCGCTTCGCGCAGATGCGCTCGCGGCCGTCGCTGCGGCCACTCGTGCACATCATGACCTGCGCGGGCATGCGGTTGGCGCTGAGTCGACCGCTGCGTCCGCGACCAGCGCGCGTGATGAAGCCATAAGGCTGGGCGGGCAGCAGCGCACAGCCGCTGAGGTTTGCAGCCCCCTGAGCGCGCGGCTACCCTGCCGGGCGCCGACGGGGTGCCCGCCATCGCCTCGGCGTGACCAACCAGGAGACTGCGCCCATGAACACCCCAGCCCAGACGGCCACTGTCACCGCGATCTGCGCGTCCCTCGCCGACGGCGAGCGACTGATCGAGCAGATGGACCGGCAGTTCTATGGCACGCCGCGCCCCGACCTGGGCTGCGACCGCCCAGGCGCACACATTCGCCACCATCTCGACCACGTCACCCTTCTGCTCGACGGCCTGCAAGACGGCCTGGTCGACTACGACGCGCGCGCCCGCGACACGCGCATCGAGACCGACCCGGACCAGGCGATCGCCGCCAGCGCGGCGCTGCGCCGGCGCCTCGAAGCCCTCGACGCCGCCCAGATCGACCAGCCGCTGCGGATCTGTCAGCGCACGACGGCCGGCGGGCGCGATCGGCCGACCGCGACGACCTCGCTGGGCCGCGAGCTCCTCTTCCTGCACAGTCACGCCGTCCACCACTACGCCCTGCTTGGCATCTTATTGCGCGCGGCCGGGGTGTGGATCGAAGGCGACATGGGGGTGATGCCGGCGACCCTGGCCCACCGACAGGCGACCGCTGGCAGCGCTTGACCCCAGCGACGACCGGGTTGGTCAAGGCGCCGCAATGGCGCCGTCGACCAGAAGCGCGGGCCAGCGCGACCGCTACTTGAGGACGACGGCTGCGCGAGACGAGCGCTACTCGAAGACGACCTCGTCGACGAAGGTCCAACCCTGGTCCGTGAACGTCATACGCATGTACTGCGCGGTCTGCTTGCCGACAACCAGGGTGACGTCGCCACGTTTGCCCGCTGGGATCTTCGGCAGCGAGCCGTTGGCCTTCTGGAAGCTGATCGGCTTGGTCCAGACCACGTCGTCGATGCTGAAACTCAGGGCGATCGCGTTGGGCTCGTTCACGCCGCCATATTGCTGGGCGTTGAGGCCGACGATGACCTTCTGCACCTCGCGCGCCTTGGGGAAACGGAAGGTGACCGTCGCGTTCTGGCCCGACCAGCCGACCCACTCGTAGGCGTGACCGTTGCCGAGGTCCGCGGCCCACGCGTCGCCGCCCTTCTTGCCGTCGACGAGCTGGCCCGGAGCGTAGGTGTCGACGCCGCTGTTGTCGGCGGGATCGCCCGAGACGGCCGTGTTGTGCGGTTCGTCGTAGTAGCAGTAGCTGCCACAATTCGGCGCCTTCGAGAGGCGATAGACCGCCGGCCCGCAGATCTCGGCCGGGTTGGCCTTGCCGTCGCAGTCGTCGTCTCCAGGGGTGTCGCAGTCCTCTTCGCTGGTCGGAGTCAGTTCGCCCGGGCAACCCGGCAGCCACTCTGTTCCGCTGGCGTTGCAGGTGCGCGCGCCGGCCTTGCATAGACCAACCCCCTGGGTCCCGTCGGCGCCGCTGTAGCAGGACCCGACGCCGTTGGGCACGCAGACGATCGCCACGCACGTCGCGCCGAGGCAAAGCGATCCCGGGTCGCAGGCGTTGCCGCACTTGCCGCAGTGGGCGGTGTTGAACTGCACCTCGACGCACTGGCCGCCGCAGTCGAGGTGACCCGGCTTGGTGGCGTGCTGGCAGCCCAGCCCGATGTCGCAATAGTCCGACGTACATGCGTCGCCGTCGGCGCAATCCACCGATTCGCCGACGCACGCGCCGCCGCCGCAGGTGTCCGGTGCGGTGCACGCGTTGCCGTCGTTGCACGGCGCGGAGTTGGCGGCGTGGGTGCAGCCCTTGGCCGGGTCGCAGCCGTCGTCGGTGCAGGGGTTGCCGTCGTTGCAGCTGGCGATCTTGCCGCTGGCGCATTCGCCTGCCGAGCAGGTGTCGCCCAGGGTGCATGCCGAACCGTCGCTGCACGGAACCACGTTGGCGGCGTGCTGGCAGCCGGCCTTGCCGTCGCATGCGTCGTCGGTGCACGGGTTGCTGTCATCGCAAGACGTCGCCGCGCCCGGCAGGCATGCGCCGCCGTCGCAGGTGTCGTCGGACGTGCAGACGTTGCCGTCGGTGCAGCCGGCGGTGGTCTCGGTGAAGACGCAGCCAGCGACGGCGTCGCAGGCGTCAGACGTACAGGGGTTGCCGTCGCCGCAGGCGAGCTGCTTGCCACCCACGCATGCGGCGGCCGCGCAGGCGTCTCCGGCGGTGCACGCGTCGCCGTCGTCGCACGGCAGGCTGTTTGCCTTGGTGCTGCAACCGGACTCGGAGTCGCAGGCGTCCGCAGTGCAAGCGTTGCCGTCGTCACAGTCGAGGGCCGGACCCGGCTTGCACGCCCCTGCTGCGCAGGTGTCGCCGACCGAGCAGAGGTTGCCGTCCGTACACGTCGCAGCGTTGGCGAGATAGACACAGCCCTTGCCGGGGTCACAGGCGTCATCGGTGCAGGCGTTGCCGTCGTTGCAGTCGACCGAAGCGCCGGCCTTGCATGCGCCGCCGACGCAGCCGCTGCCGCCCACACACGCACCGCCATCGCCGCAAGGAAGCTGGTTGGCGACGTTCTGGCAGCCGTCCTTGGGGTGGCACTTGTCGTTGGTGCAGGTGTTGTCGTCGTCGCAATCCTGGGCGAGCCCGGGCACGCAGCTGCCGTCGCTGCACAGGTCTTCCACCGTGCAGACGTTGCCGTCAGTGCATGCGGCCTCGTTGGCCACATGCAGACAGCCCGACGTCGGATCACAGCTGTCCGCCGTGCAGGGGTTGCCGTCGCTGCAAGCGATCGCGCCACCGCCGACACAAGCGCCGTTCGCGCAGCCATCGCCGGCGGTGCAGGCGTCGCCGTCGTCGCAGCCGGCGCCGTTGGCGTTGTGGCTGCAGCCAGACTGGGTATCGCAGGTGTCGGTCGTGCATGGTTTGTCGTCGTCACATGGCAGGGCCGCTCCCGACACGCACGCGCCGCTGGCACAGGCATCGCCGCTGGTGCAGGCGTTGCCGTCATCGCAGTCTCCCGCGGCCGCGGCATGTTGGCAGCCGACGTCTGCCACACAGGTGTCGGTGGTGCACGGGCTGCCGTCGTCACACGAGAGGGCGCCCCCGGCGGCGCACGAGCCGTTCGCGCAGACATCGGCGCTGGTGCAAGCGTCGCCGTCGTCGCAATCTCCGTCGGTCGGCGCGTGCGCGCAGCCAGTCTTGGCGTCACAGCTGTCGGCGGTGCAGGGGTCGTCGTCGCCACAGCCGATCGCCGAGCCGGCCTGGCAGGCGCCGTCGGCGCAGTTGTCACCGATGGTGCAGACGCTGCCGTCTTCGCAAGAGAGCGCCGCCGCCTCGTGAGCGCAGAGCCCGCTGACCGCGTCGCAGGTGTCGGTGGTGCACGGGTTGGCGTCGTCGCAGTCCTTGGCCGCGCCCGCCTCGCACGCACCCGCCAGACATGCGTCGAGCTCGGTACAGGCGTCGCCGTCGTCGCAGGGCGCGATCGCCTGGCCGTGGCTGCAGCCGCCATCGGGATCACACGTATCGGTGGTGCAGACCTCGCCGTCGTCGCAGTTCACAAAGACGCCCGCGCACCCCGGATCGATCGCCCAAAAAACCGAAAATACCCCGTTGCCCTTGAACTTCAAG
>CALGHC010000440.1 GCA_937915965.1 uncultured Myxococcales bacterium | reverse complement strand
CGCTGCCCGTACGCAGTGGGGAAGCGGCAAGAACCACGCTTCTTGCCGATGGGGGTCGAGCCCCGACCCCCCAAGACAAAAAAAGCACGCACGCGGCAGCTACGCTGCCCGTACGCAGGAGCCCTCCCAATATGTGCGGAGTCATCGGCCTCATCTACGACACCCCCCACCCGCAGCTCGGCCGCGTCGCCGCTGAGCTCCTCCGCACCCTCGAGTACCGCGGCTACGACTCGACGGGGGCGGCCATCCAGAGCGATGACGGCGTCTGGCTCGCCAAGGGCGTCGGCGCGCCGTCGTTGCTGGTCGAGACCCTCGGCATCGTCCATCAGCCGGGGCACACCTTCTGTGGTCAGGTGCGCTGGGCGACTTTTGGCGCGGTGACTGAGGCCAACTCGCAGCCGCACGAGGTGCGCTGCAAGACCCACATCTACGGGGCCCACAACGGCAACGTCACCAACTGCGACACGCTGAAGATCTGGCTGACCTCCGAGGGGCACGACGTCGTCTCCGACAACGACGGCGAGATGGTCGTGCACACCATCGAGCACGACTTCGCCTTGCAGCTCGCCAGCCGGCCGGTCGCGCAGCGCGACGACGCCGAGGTCCGACGGGCTTGCATGCGGGCGGCGATCCTGCGCGCCGCCGACCGCCTGCAGGGCTCGTACGCGGCGGTGGTCGTCGACCCGGTGAGCCACCGCCTCTGGGCCATCAAGCAGGGCTCGAGCCTGTACTTTGGGGTCGGCACCGACGAGGACGGCCGACGCTTCGCCATCGCGTCGTCGGACCTGTCGAGCGTGCTCAAGCTCACCCGAATCGTCATCCCGGTGAGCGAAGGCGAGATGGTCGAGTTCACGCCCGACGAGTGGCAGCTCATCGCCGTGCGCGACCGCGTCATCAAGACGGCCACGGGGCCGCAGCAGGTGCGCGCCGGCGAGCGGCTTGAGCGCAAACCCGTGCGCTCGCGGCTGCGCGCCAAGGACACGGCGCTGCTGCCGCCCTTCGAGACCTTCATGGAGCAGGAGATCGCCGCCCAGGTGGCGACTACCCGCGAGATCGTCACCCTCTTTCAGGGCGGCTCGCCGGGCCTTCTGGCGCTGCGGCCGCTGCTGGAGGCCGCGCCGGCCGACGATCTGGCCGCCGTGCGCGCAGCCCTCGACATCTTGCGCGACGAGGTCGACGACGACCGCATCCAGGCGGCGTTCGCGTCACTGCGCAAGCTGCCTGGAACCCGGGCGCTGGTCGCTGCGGTTCCGGCCGGGCTGGTGCCGCTGCTCACCCAGGCGGCCGGCGACGCCATCATCGACCGGATGGCCTCGGCCGAGGCCGGCTTCCTCGGCGAGCTGGCCACGGCCACGCCGGGCAGCGCAGCGGGCGACACCGAAGCTCGGCTGACGATCCGCCTGCTCGACGCCCTGCTCGAGCGCGACGAGGTCGACGAGTTCGGCAGCGCGCTCGACTCATTTGCCGACCGCTGCCTCGACGCCCTGGGCCGCGGCGGCCGCACCTACATGGTCTGCTGCGGCAGCTCGTATCACGCGGCCCGGGCGGCCGCGATCTTCTTCAACGAGATCGCGCACACCGAGCTCATCCCGATCCTCCCTGGCGAGTTCCGGGGCCAATACGCCCACTCGTTGCTGGACGGCGACCTCTTCGTAGCGGTGAGCCAGTCCGGCGAGACCAAGGACCTGATCGACGTCATGAACGGCGTCATCGAATCGGGTCGCGACATCTCCCGCGTCGCCCTCGTCAACAACGTCAACTCGACGCTCGCCCAGGAGAAGGCCGACCTGGTCATCCCGCTGCGCTGTGGCCCCGAGATCGCTGTGCCGGCGACCAAGAGCTTCATGAACCAGCTCATGGTGCTGTACTGCATGGCCGTGCGCCTGGGAGCCCGCCGCATCCGGGTGACCAGCGGCGCCGCGGCCCTGGGCACCGCCGCCCGCGCCGCCGTCGAGATCCAGGTCCGCGAGCGGCTCGAGCGCCTCGAGCGCCTGCCAGAGCTGATCGGCGAGACCCTCGAGGCCAGCGAAGCCGCCGTCGACGTCGCCGCGCGTCAGCTCTACCTCGCCCCGAGCATCCACATCCTCGCCACCCGCATCGAGACCGTCGCCCTCGAGGGCGCCCTGAAGATCCGCGAGGTCGTGCTCAACCACACCGAGGGCTTCGAAGGCTCTGAGTTCAAGCACGGCCCCAACACGATCCTGGGCTTCAACACCATCTTCGGCCTCGCCCAGGTCGACGGCCTGCTTGAGCTACTCGGCGATCGCCTCGGCACCCTGGTCGAGCGCGCCCTCGCAGCTGGCTACGACGCTACCGCCGTACGACGCCTGGTGCAGGCCGCCACCGACACCCTGCAGGCACCCGCGTCGCGTGCTTTTGCGCTGTCGAAGGGCGAGCAGGCCTTGCTCGACGAGGTCCTCGAGCCGGCGGCGTTGCTCGAGGCGCTCTACGCCGACTACCCGCTCGTCTACGTCACCGGACCCGACGAGCGCGACGTGCAGCTGACCGTCTCGGCGATCAACACACACAAGATCCGCGGCGCGAGCACGGTGGTCATCGCCGAGGACCACCCGGCGTTGCGGCAAGCTGCAAGCAAGGCGCCCGCCGGAAACGACAGCTACCGAAGCGTCTTTGTGCAGCTTCCGCGCACCGGCGACACGCTGATGGTCGTCTTCAGCGCGACGGTGGTGTTGCAGCGCCTGGCGTTGATGATGAGCTCGGCGAAGGCGCGCGAGCTCAGCCGGCGCGGTATCCGCGAGCACGGCGTGCACCCGGACGTGCCAAAGAACGTCTCGAAGTCGATCACCGTGGACTGACGCGTTCCGCTCGCCGCGCCGGCGCTCAGCGCACGTAGAAGCGGCTGTTCCAGTCCGCCCCGCAGCTGCCTTTGCCGTAGTGCGTCTGACAGTAGCTGCCCACACAGTCCGCGTTGCTCATTCGGCACACGACGTTGTACGCGCACAGGCCCTTGTTGCAGCCCGCGCGGTCCAGCCCCATATACGTCTTGCCGCCGCCCTGCCAGGCCGTGCCGCAGTCGATGCACGCGGCGAAGCCCGAGATGTTGTTGTCGGTGCCGTTGCCCGAGATGGTGGTGAGGCGGATGGTGTCGCCCTCGCCGCTATTGCTCGGGTTGACGTCCGCGTACAGGCAGGTGCCCTGGCGGATGATGTCATCCCAGGTGCTGGTCGTGCCGACGTCGCCGGCGTCCGCCGCCTTGGTCTCGCAGGCGTCCGTGGCGTGGACGCCAACGATGCCGGTGGTGAAGAACGAGTCGAAGCTGCGCGGTGCCGTCATTGGCCAGCGTCGCCAGCCACGCACCACGCCGCTCGCGCCCGTCGCGGCGCTCTGGATCATCAGGTGGTTGGCCTGCACCTGCCAGGCGGCTCCGCCCTTGTAATCCTTGTCAAAGTGATTCGCGAAGTTGCCGTACTCGGCGTCGCCAGACCAGAAGGCCTGGTTGTTGTAGCCGACGCTGTTGCCGTCATTGGGCGCGATGTTGGCGACCAGGGTCCAGCCGCCGCCGTCGGTCGTCATGTCACACCACGCCAGGTACTTGGGGGCGGGCCCGCTCTTGCCGTCCGGGTCGAGGGTGTAGGCGCCATCGCCGGTGGACGCGCCCGCGTCGACGATCGCCTTGCACGACAGGGCCGGGTTGAGATCGGAGCCGATCGGCAGCGCGGTCGCAAACGGCACGAAGCTCTTGCCATTGCAGACGTACAGGCTGGCGTCCTTGGTGTTGTAGTAGGCCAGACCGACCGCCTTGTCGGTGCAAGCGACCGGTTCGGTCTCGGCGTTCTCGAAGCGGAAGAGGCGCGCCTGGCTCTGGTCGAAGTTGATGTCGTGGACCTTCAGCTCCTTGGTCAGCGTGTTGCTGCCAGAGAAGGTGTTGTCGCCAGAGAAGGTGTTGTTTCCCGTCAACGCGTTGTCGCCCGCGAGGCTGGCGCGTTCGGCGAGCGCGCCGACGGTCGCGTATCCCGACAGGTCCGGGCCGCCGCTGAGATCCTGATAGGCACCGGTGAGGGCGACGTCGGCGAGCTGAGCGAGCTTGGCATAGGGCTGCAGCACCGCCGCGTCGATCATCTCCGCGGCGACGCAGCCAGTGCAGGCCAGGCCCGCCGCGGCGCCGCCCGGTGAGGCAGAGGCCGCGTAGCTTTGACTCAGCCGGCTGGGGTCGACGGTGCCCTCGGCGATGTCGGCGCTGTCGACACAGCCGTCGCAGGTCAGACCGACCGCGTCGCCGCCCTTCGAGACCGAACCGGCGTAGGTGAAATCGACCTTGCTGGCCGTCACCGCGCCATCGGCGAGCTGGGCGCTGTCGATGCAACCCGAGCACTGCAGCGCCATCGCCACGTCGGCGCTGACCGCCCAGGGCACGGCGTGGAAGATGGCACGGGGCAGCTCGGGATCACCAGCCACGGTGATGCCCACCCACGGCACCTTGCCGACCAGCGACGCGCCGTCGAGCAGCACTTCGTCCGCACCAATCACCAGAGCCATCACGCCGCCGGTCACGCCAATCGACAGGAACTTCTCCTGAAAGAACGGCTTGACGGCATCCACCGTGTCGTACAGGGCGACCCCGACGGGGTAGCCGCCGTCGGCGACCGGCGCACCACTGGGGCTCGCCAGGCGCCCCTGCACGGCGAGGGTGACGGGACCGGCGAGGGCCGCTGAGGCGAGGAACGACAGAGCGACTGCGCCCAGGGCGACAGCATTCCGGACGGCGGAGATGCGCTTCATGAGGGACCTTGGTGCGGCCAGTCCAGGCCGCGCGAATGGCTGAGATTGTGGAGGATAGCAGAGTCACGGGCGCGACGGCAGCGCGATCACGACGCCGACCTGCACGATCGGCACGATCGGCCAGCCGACCTCGCCCTGGCCGGCGATGGGCAGCAGCCAGCCGGCGGCGAGCTCGACGAAGCGTTTGCCATCGCCACCGCGCAGGACGACACCCGGGCGGGCGAACCACCAGCGCGGCGAGCGGTCCTCGGGGTCGACGACGTAGCTCTGATCCATCTCGGCCCACAGCCGCTCGAGGCCCAACGTCGCCGCGGCGTGGAAGTAGGGCGATCGCCAGCCGGCGCCAGCGGTCATCGCGGCGCTGGCCTGCCAGCCGAGGTAGCGGGCAAAGCAACGGTCTGAGCCGAACTCCTCAATGCCACCGTTGTCGCTGCGACCGAGCGCGACGTCGAACCAGAGCGAACCAAACGGGCCCTGTGGGCGGTCTCCGGCCAGCCACGCACCGACGCCAACGCCGCCCTCGGTCAGCGTCGCGTCAGCGATGGGTTCGCCGATGTAGCCGGACGGCGCCTCCTGGCTCACCTGAGCGCGACGGCCATGAGCGTGCAAGCCGACGTGCTGGCCCGGCGCCCAGGCGGCATCGGCCTGCAGGCCACCGCGGCCGTCGCTGACGGCGAAATGGACGTCGTTCTTGCCCCAAAGGGCCGGGGACGAGGGCGCGGACGGGGTGAGAAACTGGCCAGTTCCGCATGCCGCCACCGCGACCGCGAGCGCAACGATGAGCGCGACCATGGCCATCGTCGCCGGCGCAGGGACGAGGGCGGGCGCGTGCGAGGCGCGCGTCTGGCTGCGCGCGCGCGACGCCGCTACACTGGCGGCGATGGGCTCCAAACGCACCAACCTTGAACGCCGCCTCGCGCTGGTCGCTGTGCTGTCGATCGCCGCATGCGCCGAGCTGCCGCGACCCGAATGCAGATTGGTGGGCGGGGTTCCACCCGGGCAGATCAGCATCTTCCCGCTTCCGGGCGACGCCGGCGCAACCCCTGATGTGTTTGTCGGAGGACCAAAGTGCATTACCGGATCGTGCCCGAAGCCAGCCGACCCCTGCAAGACCGCGGGCTGCGTGCCCAACACCGGCTGTGTCGTCTTCCAGTTGCCGCAAGCGGCGGCGTGTGACGACGGCGACCCCTGCACGACCGGTGACATCTGCGTCTACGGCGATTGCGCGGGCACCAACGCCTGCGCCGACGAGGACCCCTGCACCCTCGATGTATGTCTGGACAGCGGCTGCGCCCATCCGGTCAAGCCGAACACGCCTTGCAACGACGGCATCAAATGCACGGCGGCAGACATGTGTACGGCGACCGGCTGCAAGGGCACGCCGCTGTTCTGTGACGACTCCAGCCCCTGCACGACCGACGCCTGCCTCGGCGGCGCCTGCGTGCACATCGAGGCCCCCACCGAGTGCGACGACTCCAACCCCTGCACGGCCGACGCCTGCCAGGCGGTCAAGGGCTGCGTCCACAGCGCCAAGAACGGCCCCTGCGCCGACGGGAGCTTCTGCACCGAGACCAAGTGTCTGGGCGGCAAGTGCGCCGTCACCAAGCTGCTGTGCGTCTGCCAGGTCGACAGCGACTGCGACGACAACGGCCCGGCGTGCCTGCAGTCGATCTGCTCCAACGACCAGTGCGTGCCGACACCGGCACCCGACGGCTCGGGGTGTGACGACAACGTCACCTGCACCGTCCCCGACATCTGCAAGGAGGGCATCTGCGTCGGCCTGGGCAACGATGGCCTGTGCGACGACGCCATCGAGTGCACCGACGACGCATGCACTCAAGCCGGCTGCGTGCACACGCCCGACGACGGTCGCTGCGACGACGGCAACTCGTGCAGCGACGACTTCTGCAACCCAAAGAGCGGCTGCGACGCGGTCGATCGACCTGACGGCAGCGAGTGCATGGTGGGCGGCGTCTGCAAGGCCGGGCAATGCATCTGAGGCGGGCGGACGCCGCGATGCGTCGGCCAACGAACCGGATAGGCGACGCGCTCGCGGCGTCGCCCATCCGATCGACTATCCGGCCTGGGCCGACAAGTCAGGCACGATGACGCCGAAGACGGCGCCCTGCGGGTCAGCGAGGAAGGCGAAGCGGCCCACCGACGGCACGTCTTGAGGTGGCACGACGACGGCGCCGCCCGACGCGGTCGCCCGGACGGCGGCGGCGTCGGCGTCCTCGACGACAAAGTACAGCGCCCAGTGCGGCGGCGCCTTGACGTCGGCGGGGAGCGCCAGGCAGCCAGCCGAAGCGCCGTCGGCGCCTTGCAGGAAGACGGTGTACTCGGCGTCGCCCATCGGCATCGTCTCGGTCTGCCAGCCAAACGTCTTGCCGTAGAAGGCGCGTGACGCTGCGACGTCGTTCGTCATCAACTCGGCCCACCAGATGTCCCCCATCGGCGGCGGCGGCGCGTTGAACTCGGGGTCGCTGGTGGTGCCTTTGAAGAGGGCGAAGACCGCGCCGGCCGGATCGGCGAGGACGGCCATTCGCCCCACCTCGGGCAGGTCGAATGGCGGCGCGTAGATCTTGCCGCCGGCGTCCGTGGCCCGCGCGCAGCACGCGTCGACGTCATCAACCGAGACATAGGTCAGCCAATGTGGCGGCGCGCCCATCGCCTTCTGATCCGCGGTGAGGGTCGAGAAGCCGCCCAGCGCCTTGCCGCCCGCCTTGAACATCCAGTACTCGAAGTCGCCCATGTCCCCGGCCTTGAGCTCCCAGCCGAGCAGCTCGGCGTACCAGCCGCGGCTCGCCTCCGCGTTGTCGGACCAGTGCTCGCGCCACACGTGCTTGCCATGTCGGTATCCATCGCTCATCTCTGCCTCCGGGTCGTGTAGGAGAGGCCGTCGTCGCGCACCGCGGCTGTGGGCCTCGCCAGCCTGATCGCCGGCCAATCGATCGGCGCCAAACATAGGGTGAGGCCGCCGCGGGGCCAAGGCCCGCCGGTGGATCTCGTGGGAAACATGAGCGAGATCGGCACAGCCGCCGCCGCGCGGCGCGGGCTGCTACCCGCGCGGGCTGCTATCTTGCCGGTGCGTCGGCGTCGGCGCCGGCGTCGACGCCATCAACGACCGCCAGCGACTCGATCCACGGGTAGCCCAGCGCGCCGTCGCGCACGACCAGCCGCATCGCCGTGCGCCGCGGATCGATGACCTGGTAGATGCGCTTCGGGACGCTGAGCTCCTCGCCCTGCGCCCGACCGCGCCACGAGCGCACCGTCACGTAGTACGTCCTGTCCTTACCGCTGGTGAAGCGCTTCGAATCCACCGGGGCGATGTGCACGACCGGCACCGAGGTGTCCTGCCAGCCGTTGTAGAGGGAGACGCCGCCCCAGCCGCTGAGGAAAGCGCCCGGCAGCGCGATCAGGACCGCGACGAGCCACTCGCGGTGCGAGCCCGAGCGCCCCCTGAGGGCCATCGCGGCGAGGAACGCGAAGAAGAACCACGCTGGTACGCTCCACGGCAGCGTCTCGAGCAGCACCTCGACCTCGTCGAGAGGCGTGAAGACGACCAGGCCGAATCCGAGCGCCACCGCCCCGCCTGCCGCGCTGACAGCGGCCGCTCCCAGGACGACCAGGCGACCGGCGAGGGCGCCCTGGGCCAGGGAGATTCCGGGCGCCGCCTCGCCGATCGCCAGGGCGGCGGCGATCGCGACCAGGCGCTCTGCAGCCTGGCGCACGACCGCGGGGTCCTCGATGTCGTTGAGCTGACACGGCGACCACCGCGCCGTCAGCTTGGCCTTTGCCGCCGCGACCCTGCCGAACCCCGCCGTGAGGATGGCGGTGAACGCCTCGCGCAGGGCCGAATCGCCCATGCGCTGGCGGGCCCAGTAGGGATCGTCGGTCTCGATGTAGTACGCCCGGTCAAAGGCGCGCTCGCCGGTCTGGACCTCGACGGCGATACCGAGACGCTTGAAGAAACGATCGAAGCCAGTCTCGGGGCGGACCGTCAGCGCGCGCCGGCCGCGGTAGTCGATCCACACGTCGAGGAAGGACGGCTGATTGCGGCTGCCGGCAAAGTAGCGGTAGTGGAAGGCGACACCCTCGATGTCGCCGTGGCCGCCCTGCTTGTCTGCGAGCGCGCCGGCGCCGTCCGCGAGCCGCGCCATCGCGTCGCGACGGCGACGCCCCAGCCGGCGAAAGAAGATGATGGCGATACCGCCAACCACGACCGCGATGGCCGCGACGACCGCAACAAGGACCGCTGTCTCGTTCATGCTGCCCCCATGTACGCCGGGCACGCCGGTGTCACCACCGACGGAGGTGTCGCCCACAAGGGCCTGGCGAATTCGCTGACCATTTCAAGCAGATGGTGTCAAGCAGATGGTCGCTACCAGCCATCTGGTTGTCGAAGCGCAGCGCGTGCGGGTAGGCGAGGCAGCCGGCCTTCTCGGCGGGGGCGGTCGGACTGTCGATGGTCAAAGCGCGCTCCTTGGAGACGAGGCCAGTCGGCGCTTCATGGTCGGCGCTTCATGGTCGGCGCTACACGGTCGGCGCTACCTGATCGGCGCCACCGGCGTGCCGCCTCCCCCAGGCTCGTCGGCTCGCTCCGGTCGACCTCGGCGACAAGGGCGTCTTCGTCCCAGACGCGGTCGAACGAGGTCGGGCCGACCAGGACGTGCTTCGCCTGCATGAAAGCTCCCGTGCCCCTGGCCCAGCAGCCTCTCGTATACCAGCAGTCGCGCGGCTTGCCACCGTAGCGCCCGTCAAGCGCGGCCTTGGGCCCTCGCGGCGACGCGCCCACCGAGGAAGAACGCAGCCATGGGCCCCTTGCCCTTGAGCGTGATCTCGCCGCGCGACTCAAGCTCGAAGCGCTCGCCGAGCAGCTCGGCTGTGCGGCTGGAGACCTGGATGCGGTCGACCTCGCCGTGAGATTCCATGCGGCTTGCCGTGTTGACCGTGTCTCCCCACAGGTCGAAGGTCTGGCGAACAGAGCCGATGACGCCGGCGACCGCCGGGCCGGTGTGGATGCCGATGCGCAGGGCAAACGGTCGGCCATCGGCGCGCACGGTGGCGCGGGCCGCGGCCTGCATCGCCAGGGCAAAATCGGCGACGACAGCGGCGTGGTCGGCGACTGGTTCGGGCGCCCCGGCAGCGACCATATAGGCGTCACCGATGGTCTTGATCTTCTCGATCCCGAACTGCGCCACCAAGGAATCGAAACGGCGAAAGACCGCGTTCAGCTCGGCGACCAGCAGCTCGGCAGAGACGGTCGCCGAGTAGGCGGTGAAACCGGCGATGTCGGCGAAGAGGACGGTCACCTCGCCGTGCTCGTCGGCGATGGTGTGAGCGCCGTCCTTGAGGCGACGCGCGATGCTCGCCGGCAACATGTTGGCCAAGAGGCGCTCAGAGCGAGCGCGCTCCAGCTGGATCGTGCGCACAAACCAGGCAGCCGCGGCGAATACGACCAGCAGCGACGCGCCCGCGTTCATCGCCAGGAAGAGAGAGCGAGTCGTCTCGGTCACCGGCAGAGGAGCGCCAAGCAAGGCGGGCTCGAAGACGGCAGAGACGACGACGATGACCAGGAACATCCCCATCCAGACCGCGGCCTCGCGCATCGACAGGAATATCAGCGCGCCGATCGGTCCCAGGAAACTCCAGCACATGACCAGCCCAGCACCGTACGAGCTGCCGATGCTCCACTGGATGAGGGCGGAGATCCACGTGATGCAAAACAGCTGCGCATAGACCAGCGGCCGGTGGTCGAGGCGCCTGGCTGATACGGCCGCCGCTGCTCCAACAAGGACCACGAAGGCCAGAGGCAGCGCCATGGTGAGTCCGACGCCAAAGACCGCGCCGTACATCGCGCTCCAGACCAGACCGCAGACGCAGCAGCTCAGCGCGACGGCAGCGATCAGGCCTTTGGAGAAGGTCAGCTCGTCGGTGTCGCCGGGGCT
>CALGHC010000439.1 GCA_937915965.1 uncultured Myxococcales bacterium | reverse complement strand
AGCCACGGCCTTCCGTCAAGGTCGCCGGGCGTTGCGGACCTTGCGATCGCCCTGATTCAGGCGGTGGCCCCCCTCGACAAAGCCCCCCACCGAGGCCATTATCGCGGCCCTGTTTGCGAACCGACGTCGGCGCGCTCACCGAAGCGAACACCGGCTCGAACCGCATCTCCCTGGGTGTCGCTCGCACCGAGCCGCCCGTGAACCGCTCGGGCGAACACTCGCGCCCGGCACCTGCCGCGACCATCGCAGGATGCGTCGTGGTTGCGCATCTTCGGAGGAAACGCATGGCCTACGTCATCACCCGGCTCTGCATCGACTGCAAGGACACGTCCTGTGCGGACGTGTGCCCGGTTGAGTGCATCTACGAGTACAAGGGCGACGATCCCGATAGCTGGGCCAACCAGCTGTACATCCACCCCGACGAGTGCATCGACTGCACAAACTGCGAACCAGCCTGCCCGTGGAAGGCGATCTTCGAAGAAGACGATGTGCCCGAGGCCTTCGCTGACGACACAGAAAAGAACGCCAACATCACGGATTCAATCGACGATTTCGAGGTCGCCTCGGTGGTCAAGGGCCACTCGCCGACCGCCGACGAGGTCGAGACCAACTTCACGAAGTGGAAGTACGAGCCCTGAACGGCCGGTCCGCTGCGGGACGCGCCCTGGGGCCGAGCCATGACCCCGAACAGAGCCGAAGGTGAGCCTGCTGCGGTGCCGGACCTCGGGCCCCCTGCTGTGGGGCCCGACCTCGGACCCGCCGGGTCCGACGCGTCCGAAGGCGTGGCCGCAGATTCACTTGCGCCGCCTTCGGAACCGTCCGCCGACGCCCAGCTGAACCCCGACGAGCGGGCGGACGCCTCGCCGCCGCAGAGAACCAGCGCAGCCGATGCAACGACGGCTGCGCTGGAGGCGCTGGCCGAGGCGACTTTCGCGCCCGTACGCGGCATCGTTCGCGTCGACTCGGTCTGGCTCGGGGTCACCACGCTGGTCTACGTCCTCGCCGGTGCGGCGGCGACCGGCATCGCGCTGTACGATGGCCTCGCGGACTGGAGCCTGTACGCGCTGGCGAGCCTGTGCACCGCGGTCGTGGTGAGCGGCTACTGTCGACTCAAACCCCGTGTGGGCCTGATCCGGCGGCTCGTGGCGTGGTTCTTCGCCACGGCGGTGGTCGTCGCATGGTCTGCGCTGCTCAGCGAGCACACCCGGCCGGGCTGGCGCGTGGTGGGCGACAAGGTCGTCCTGGCGGGCGCTGAGCCGATGTTCTGGGTGCCGGCCGGGCTCGGCGGACTCGCTGCGGTGTTGCTGACGGTGCACTTCTTCCTGGTAGCCCCGCGTGTCAGGCTGCGGGGTGGACGCAACTGATCCGTTGGCCGCGCCGCATGGAGGCGATCTGGCATGTTCTCGAGCTCCAACCCCGTTTGGCAGATTCTGCTGCGCTACCGCGCGTCGCTGCTGATGACGCTGGCGTTGGCCCTGCCGCTGGGCTCGATGTACTACCACGGCAAAGTTCGCGAAGAGACCAGCGTGGTTGAGAAGAGCCTGCTGTTGCTGACGGCTCCTGCAGAACGTGCCACCCAGTCCGTATTCGACGCGGTCTCTGGACTGATCGACGACTACGTCACCCTTATCGGCGTCAACCGCGACAATGACCGACTGCGGACGGACAATCAGATGCTGCTGGGCGAGGCTCTCAAGAGTCGATCGATGCGCGACGAGCTGGGCCGCCTCAAGGAGCTATGTGGATTCCGGGAGCAGCGGCAGGAGTTGACGACTTTGCCCGCGCGCGTGGTCGGTCGCGACGTCTCACAGTTCTTCCGGGTCCTACGACTGCGCCTGGAGGTGGCGGGAGCGCAGGGCGTCGCCGAGGGCCAAGCGGTGGTCACCCACGACGGCGTCGTCGGCCGCATCGAGCGCGTCGCCGGCGATTACGCTGACGTGATGCTCGTCACCGACTCGCGATCGCAAATCCATGGCAGCATCTCAGGCAAGGGAGTCGTCGGGACGATCCGAGGCAAGGGCCGCCGCAACGAATTCGGCGCGCGCTTTGTCTACCTCGAGCGGGCCGACCAGGCGGCGCCGATCGCACCCGGGGATGCGGTCTTGACGACTGGCCACGACCGCGTCTTCCCGGCTGGGCTTGAGATCGGCCACATCACGCCCGTTGCCGGCACGCGCTCGGGCCTCTACCACGAGTTCAGCCTCACCCCGGCGGTCGTCTTCGCGACCCTGGAGGAGGTGCTGATTGTCACCAGCTACAGCACGCCCAATCGGGACCTGCCGGCGCCAAAGGCGGCACGTGCGTCGCCGAGGCGGGTCGACCCAGCCAACACCCCTGATGATCAATGAGCTCCGCTCACAGAGGCCCGTGTCATGAAGTTCGTCGTGTGGTGGCTGATAGCGTTCGCTGCGCTCGCGCTGGAATCGCCGCTGCTCGTGAGTTGGGAATCGTTCTTCTACGCGCCGGACGTTGCTCTGATCATGGCACTGTACATTGGCAGCCGCGCCGAGCCGCTCGGCGGCCTCGTGACCGCTTTCGCGATTGGACTGCTCAAGGACGGCTTCTGTCTGGCGGCCCCGGTGGGAGTCTTCACCGAAATCACGGTCCTGACGTTCCTGGTGGCGCGGCTGCTGTCGCGGCGAGTCGATCTCCGCAGTTCGGTGCCGCTGATGGCGACAACAGCCGCAGCATCCCTGGTCGCTTCGGCGCTGTTTCTCGCGCTCGAGGCGATCTTTCACCGCAGCTCCAGCGACTACGGCCAGGTATTGAGGCTGGCGCTTCCGCTGGCTCTAGTGACGATGCTTCTCGCTCCCATACAGTTCGGCCTGCTCGAACGGGTCGGACGCACCCTCAGCAACCGTGGCGGCGGACGCTACCTCTTCCCCTGAGTCGCATGGCGGCGCGCTCCTGAGGCGGCACGTCGTCGTCGAACGCGCAGCAGTCACCAGAGGCCGCCAACACGCTGGAGTCGATGGCAGAGTTCGAATCCCACCACCTGCACCTGGGCCCGTCGCACGATAGCGCGCGCTACCGCCCCCAGAACCGGATGGCGATCGCGCTGGTGGTGCTCGGCGTCGGTCTGTTGATGGGGCGCCTGGTGCTGGTCCAGGCGGTGCGAGGGGAGCGCTACGAACAGTACGCAGCGATCGAGAGGGTCTCAAAGGTCCAAGCGCAGGCCCCGCGGGGTCTGATCCGCGGCTCGGACGGCGCCGTCCTGGCCCGCAACATCGAGAGCCACCGCCTTGAGTTGCTCACGCACCGGATCCGGCCCGACCGGATCCGGCCCATCGCCGATAGCCTGCGCGAGCTGCTGGATGTCACCGACAGCGAGTACCGCGGTCTCATCGCTGACCTCGGCCGACCCGTAGAGGGGCAGCGTCAGGGACCGCTCGTGGTTCGGCGCGGCCTGGTCTCGACCTACTGCCCCTACGACTCGGCCCGCCTCGATCTGGTCGGCGAGGCGGACTACGCCTTTTGCCCGACGTGCGGGCGGACCTATGAACCACCGCCAAAGGGGCACAGCTGTCCGGTCGACCGGCGCAAGCTCGTACCAAGCGGCAACGGCAACGGCCTGCACTGCCACATATGTGCACGCGAATTCCTCGATGGCGACCGCTGCCCGTACGACGACACCGACGTGCAACACCGCGCCCACGTCCTGCGCTGCCCGATGTGCGGTCGGACCTTCAACGACGAGGTCGCCCTCATCAAAGCCCACCTGCACCAGCTGCCGGAGGCGCGGGTCCGTACCGAGATCCAACGCGAGTACCCGTTGCGTTTCCTGGCGAGCCACGTGCTCGGCTATGTGTCTCAGGTGAGCGCCAGAGACCGCAGACCGCTCAAGGCCGGCGACCCGCCACGCTTTGACCTCAACGACCGGATCGGCCGCGCGGGCGTCGAGAGAGCGGTCGATTCGTTGCTGCGCGGTGTCGACGGCGAGCAGGTGCTGGTGCGTCGAGGCGGCACAGAGGAGCAGGCACGGGGTCTCGACGAGCTCATCGAGGTAATGCGCCCACGGCCGACAACCGCCGGCTTGTCCGTCCGGCTGACGCTGGACCTGCAGCTGCAACGCGACGCCAAGGTCGCGTTGGCCCACGTGCATTCTGGCGCCGTCGTCGCCCTCAACGCGAAGACAGGAGCCGTGCTCGTCATGTACTCCAAGCCGAGTTTCGACCCAAATGTGTGGTCGGGGCGTCTGACGGCAGAGCAGAAGGCGCGCACGGACGCCAGCCCATTCGCTCCGATGATGAACAAGGCGGTAAGGGCGTTCCCGCCCGCGTCGGTCTACAAGGTCGTGGCCGCGGCGGGCGCCCTCGAGGAGGGTCTGGTCACGCCGCAGACCTCATTCCACTGCCCCGGCTGGTACGAATTCGGTGGGCGGCGTTTCCGTTGCCACAAACGCACTGGCCACGGCGACGTCGAGCTGACCTCGGCCCTGGAGCAGAGCTGCGACGTCTACTTCTATCGGGTTGGCGAGCTACTCGGCATCGACAGGTTGGCAAAATACGCGCTGCAGATGGGATTTGGTGCCGCGACGGGAGTCGAAATCTACGAGTCGAACGGACACATACCGACCCGGGCGTGGTACGAAGACAAACGCAAGGGCAGCTATCTTCCGGGGTTTGCGCTGTCGACCGCTGTCGGCCAGAAGGACGCTACGGCGACGCCGCTGCAGGTCGCCCGCGTCTTCGCCGGGATCGCGCGGGACGGGCTGCTGCCACCCGTGCACCTGATCGAGTCCTTCGACGCGGCCAACGACAGCGTCCCGGTCGGAGCGCGGCGCCCGGCGGAGGCCATGAAGGTCTCTCCAGGGACCATCCGCTCGGTGCAGGCCGGCCTGTATGCGGTCGTCAACGGCACCGCCGGCACCGCGCGCGGGAGCAGCCCGGAGGGTGTCACGATGGTCGGCAAGACGGGTACTGCCGAAGCCGCGCAGCGCGCTGACCCGGACGCACCGCCTGAGATCGTCCGCTGGTTCAAAGACAACCACGCCTGGTTCGTCGGCTACGCCCCGGCCGAAGACCCCGAGATCGTCGTCGTGGTATTTGTCGAGCACGGCGGCGGCGGTGGCCACATCGCCGCTCCAGTCGTCAAGCGGCTCATCGAGCGTTGGTTCAGCCGGCCCAAGCAAGCCCGCAAGCTCGCCGAGCTGCGCGCCAAGTCAATTCGCGAGGGCCACGATCGCGACCGCCGGCGCCGGCCCACCGCAGCGACGGTCCAGGAGAATCCGGCGCTGAACTACGGGCCGTCCGCGCCGACGGCCGAGCTCATCGACAGTGGCGCCGCTACGGCAAGACCAGGGTCGCCGCCGTCGCCGCCGTCGCCTCCGCCCGCCGCAGCCGACGCGGAGCAGCCCCGAAAGCGGGCAGACGAGGAGGGCACGCAATGAGCCTCGGCCGCCGCTTGCGCCAGCCATCCCTGGTCTTCGGGTTGAGTTGCCTGCTGCTGCTTTGCGCGGCTTCGATCTGGAACTTGTGGTTCATCGACGGCCTGGCCGACTCTGCCTTCCATCGCAACCAGACGATCTGGATCGTGCTGGGCCTGATCGGCGCCGGCGTGGTCGGCAGCATGGACTTCGGCTTCTTTCGACGCGTCTCGCTGACCGCGTACCAGGCGATCGTGCTGCTGCTGATCGGAGTGTTGGTGTTCGGCCGCGAGATCAACAGCAGCCGCCGTTGGCTTGAGTTGGGACCACTGAACGTGCAACCAAGCGAGTTAATGAAACTCTCCGTCGTCCTGATGCTGGCGGACTGGTTCGACCGGCGTCGAGCCCAGGCATCGTGGTCGCTGCGCGATCTGGTGATTCCCCTGGCGATCGTCTTGGTTCCGGTTGTGCTGATAAACCGCCAACCGGACCTCGGCACGTCACTGTGCGTTCTACTCGTCGGGCTCTCCGTGATGCTCTACGAGGGGATACGTCGCCGCACCCTCGTCGCGGGTCTGATGATCGTCATCATCGGCGTGCCGGTCGCGTGGGAGGTGGGCGTCATCCGCAGCTACCAGAAGGGTCGAGTCCGCGCGTGGTGGGCGCTGGATGACCAGGCAGTGGTCAAGCGCTCGAGCAGCGCAACCCAGGCCGAGCTGGCGATGTGGGCGGTGGGTTCGGGCCGGATCGCGGGGCGGAGCCAGGAGGAGGCACGTCGGTCGGTCCTCAAGCATCTCCCGTACCTGCACACCGATTTTGCGTTCGCCGCCTGGGCCGAGCAGTTCGGTCTGGCCGGTGCCGGGGCGCTGTTCTTTCTCTACGGCGGCCTGCTGTGGTGGGCACTGTACCTGGCGGATTTTAGCCGCGACCGCTTCGATGCGCTCACGGCGGTCGGCTGCGCGGCCTTGATATTCTGGCAGTTCTTCATTAACGCCGGCATGGTCATCGGATTGCTGCCGGTCGTCGGCATGACGTTGCCGCTGATGAGCTACGGCGGTTCAAGCGTGTTGACGGTGCTGTTGGCGTGCGGCTTCTTGCTCAACATCGCCCTGCGCCGCAAGGCCCGCGGCTGACAGGCGGGTCGCGGGGAGTGGCGGGCGCCAACCGCCTCATCGCTCCTCGAACCAACGCGGAGACCCGAATGGAGCCAGCGACCTCAGCCGACGCGGCCGGAATCCGCCGCGGCCTGGAGCGCGGTGAACGGCCGGCGCTCGCGGCGGCGCTCTTGCTCATCTTGGCGATCGTCTATGGCCGCGCCCTGGTGGCCGCGACCTGGGTGCTCGACGACACGCCTACGATCCTCCTGCACCCGGCGGTGGTCTGGCCACTCGATTGGGGCGCTCTGGTCACCGAGCCCTGGCTGACAACTGCGAAGGGCGCGCCGTGGATGGTCCTGCTGCGGCCCCTGACGACGCTGAGCTACGCGCTGGAGATCCCGCTGGGCCTGGCGACACCGCTGGGACGTCACGTCGTCGGTCTGATTCTGTACGCGGCGTGCGCCTTGCTGGTCGCGATTCTCGTGGCCCGTGTGCTGGCTCATTTGCGCGAGCCGCAGGACTCGATCCGGCTCGGCGCGTGGGCGGCAGGCGTGCTCTTCGCCGTCCATCCGGCACACGTCGAGGTGGTGATGGCGGCCTCGAATCGGCCCGAGCTGCTCGCCGGGCTGCCCCTGCTGGCTGCGACGATCGTCCTCATCGATCTCTGGGCGGGACGCACTCCGAGGGTGTTCGGGTTGATCCTGGTACCGGTGCTGCTGGCTCTGGGTCTACTGGCCAAGGAGTCCGCGCTCGCAGTCCTCGGCCCGTGGTTGGTGATCGGCCTGGCCTCGACCCGCCACGCGCGCCGGGTGTGGGCGGCCCTGATCGCCTGCATACCGGTAGTCGCGGCGTTCGTGGCCTGGCGATACGCTGTGTTCGGTCGGATCACCGCCAGCAGCGTCTCGGTCTACGACAACCCGCTCGCGGTCGTCGGCGCGGCCGAGCGTGTGGTCAGCGCGCTGGGTGACGTCGTTCTCGCTGCCAGCCACTTGTTGTGGCCCTTCGGCCTGGCGCCCGACTATGCCTTTGACGTCCTGCCGATCGGGTCGAACGGTGTGGCGACTGCGTGTGGCGCCCTGATCGTCGCGATCACGCTCGCGTGCGTCTGCGTCGGCGTCGTCCGGGCACGCGCCGGCAGCGTAGGCTGGCTGATGGCCGCGCTGGCCGCCGCCTGGCTCGGCGCCACCTGGCTGCCCGTGTCGAATCTCGTATTTCCGTCTACGGTTCGCTTCGCCGACCGCCTCCTCTTTGGTCCCTCGGTGGTGTTCGTTGGCGCCATCGCTTGGTTGATCGCCAGGCTCGACGCGCGCCTCGCGGTGGGCCACGGTCACAGCGACAACAACAGTCACAGCGACAACAACAGTCACAGCGACAGCGACAGCGACAGCGACAGCGACAGCGGCAGCGACAGCGACAGCGACAGGGATAGTTCTCGTCGCGGCCGAGGACGACCGATCGTCGCTGCGGCTCTCGTCGTGCCCGCGGCGCTGTGGGGCTGGGGCTCGTACGACACGGCCTGGGACTGGCGCGAGCCAGCGGCCCTGTACGCGCGCGGCGTTCGTCTCGCGCCGAGGTCCCTGCGGATGCGTTTCAACCTCGGTCTGGCCCTCGTCGGCGACGGAAGCCCGGCCGAGGCCGTCGAGCACCTGGTCGTTGCGGAGCAATTGCACCCTGACGACAGCGACGTCCTGACCACCCTGCTGCAGGCGCTGACTCGCTTGGAGCGTTGCGACGACGGTCGCAGCCGCGTGCAGGCGGCGGAGCGTCTGTCGCGACTGCCGGCGACGCTCCATCTCGCGATCGTCGACTGGGGTATCACCTGCGCGGACTTCGCCACTGCCTGGCGGCACGGCCGCGAGATCCCCACCGACCGCATGCGCGCCGACTGGCCCACCCGCGTCTTCATCGCCGCCGTCGGCGCAGGTGACCGGGACGGCGCGGCGCGGGTCGCTGCGCCTTCCACGGCGCGTCCATTCGAGACGCCGGCTTGGGTTTCTGCCGCGGTCTTCGCGGAGGAGCGCGCCGGCAGACCGCTGGCCGCGATCCTCCTGCTGCGAGATCTGCAGCGCGCGCGCCCTGAGGTGACCGGCCTGCGGGAGGGGGCGCAGTCTCTATCTGAGCGCTACGCTGATCACCCGGACGCCGGCGCGATGCGCGCTGTGATCGCAACGGGATGGCCAGCGCCCAGAGGCGATGCTACACACGCGGGCGTCGAGCCGCCGGAGCCAGGCGCCGTACCTGCCGAGGCCCGGCCCACGCAATAGTGATTTCGACGGCCCCGGCGAGGTCGTCGAGCCCAGGATGAACGATGAGCAGGCGCGACGTCGAAATCCGCGATCCGATTCACGGCCCGATTGGCGTCTCGACCGCCGAGCTTGCGATCATCGACCATCCGCTCTTCCAGCGTCTGCGCAACATCACGCAGCTGGGTTTCGCTGGTTTGACCTTCCCCGGTGCCACCCACTCGCGCTACCTGCATTCGCTGGGCGCGATGCACCTCGCCGGCCGGGCCTTCGACGCGGTCTTCGCGCGGGCGGACTGGCTAGGCGCCGAGCGAGCGCGCTTCCGGCAGATCCTGCGCCTCGCGGCTCTGACTCACGATATCGGCCACGCGCCGCTGTCCCACTCCTCCGAGCGCCTCTTCCCGCGTCTGTCGGCTCTGACCTTGCCTGAGGCCCTTCGCGTCAGCGACCTCGACGCCCAGGCCACGCACGAACACTACACTTGGCTGCTTTTGCTGGACTCGCCGTTGGGCGAGACACTGCGCGCCGCCTTCGCGCCGCTGGGCATCGAGCCGTTGCACATTGCTGCGGTCCTCAGTGACGACGTGCAGTGTGACGCGGCGCCCTTCGAGGTCGCCGGACGCAACCTGCGCGGGCTGCTTTCTACGTTGGTGTCGAGCGAGCTCGACGTCGACAGGATGGACTACCTGCAACGCGACTCGTACTTTACCGGCGTGTCCTACGGCACGTTCGACCATGACTGGCTGCTGGGTCACCTGGATTGGCACGAGGCTGCCAACGGTCACCTCCATCTCGCTCTTGATGGCCGCGCCCTGCTCAGCTTCGACGACTTCCTCTTGTCGCGCTTCCACATGTTCCTGATGGTCTATTTCCACAGCAAGTCCGTGGTGTACGACGAGATGCTCTGGCGATTCTTCGCCCAATGTCCGGACGCATGTCCGGTGCCCACCGACCCGAGCGCCTTCCTGTATTACGACGACCATTCGATCTACCGAGCCTTGCAGCACCACGCCGACCAATCGCGGTGGGCGCGCGGCATCGTCGAACGGCGCCCACTGAAGCTCGTCGCCGAGCGCGGGCCGCACTACCCGTTTGAACAGATCGACGAGCTCGCTGCGCGCCTCGACGAGGCGGGTACCGACTACATTCGTGTCGCGAGTCGCGGCGCGCTGTCGAAATACCGTGGCCGCACAAGCGCCCAACGGACGATCTTCGCGCGACTGCAGCCACGCCTTGGCGATGCGCGACTGGTGCCCCTTGAGCAAGCAACGCGGCTCTTCGAGCGCTACCACGACACGACGGTCCTCGAACGAATCTACGTGCACCCTGAAGACACAGACGGTGTCCGCCGTCATGTATTGGAGCTTCGCGGATCGGCCTGAGCGGGCGACAACGACGCCCGACAGACCCAGCACGCGGTGGAGAAAGCGCATGTCCCGCTGTCCGATACCAACCTTCGCCGTCGCGGCCCTCGTCTCCTTCCTGGCGTTGGCGCCCGGCCGTCGCGCCGATGCGGACGAGCCCGTGCAGATCGACCTGCAGCTTGGCGACGGCACGCTCAGCGTTCCGCCGCCAACACAGACTCCCGGCCACAGCATCCTCGACGCGCCGCTGGACCCCAACGCGGGCCTGCTCGTGATCGTCGAAGCGAGCCAGCGCCCGCTCGATGGCGTCTTCGTGTTGCCGCCCACCTGTGGACCCTTCAAGGTGGGCTGCGCGCTGGTGCGTGAGGTCCTCCACAACGACATGCGCCTCTCGGGTGTCGTGCGGGCCCTGGAGCTGAGCGAGAACGCCGCGAAAGCGATCGGCAAGCATCCCGTGCCCCACTTCGCAGTCGATTTGAAGGCAGCGCGTGCGAGCGGCGTCATCTACGCCGTCGGTGCCCGCGTGCGAAAGTCGCGCCGGACGCGGAACTCGATCGAGCTTGAGGTTCAGGCCGTCGATGTCCGCACTGGCGCCCTCCTCCCGCTGGGACCGGGCGGGCTGCAGGTCGGCCGACTCGCAGAGCTGCGCGAGATGGTCCATCAAGCCTCCAACGCGCTCTTCGGTGCGCTGACCGGCGTCGAGGGCAGTTTTGCCGACCGCATCGCCTACAGCGCGCCCGGGCCAGGATGTACCCGCTGCATCTGGATGGTCGACGCCGACGGCCACAACGCACGCATCGTCGTGGGTGACGAGGGCATCCACATGCTACCCAGGCCGACCGTTGATCTCGGCCTGACCTACGTCTCGTTTCGGGGCGACCTACCTTCGCTGTTCCGGGTCACCGGGCCGCAGCTTGGTCGGCTCTGGGTCGCGGCCGAGCCGCCGGCTCCCGCGCCAAAGCGACCCCGGCAGACAATGCCGAAACCAAGCCGCGCCAACTCGGAGCGGGTGTCGAGCGCGCCATTCGCGCGGGGAGAGGACCTGCAGTTCCGGACGGCCGCGCAGAGCGCGATGGCCATCACCGTCGCGACCATCAACAACGGCGAGCAAGCCGACCTGTGGTTGCTCGACCCAGACGGCAAACCGATCGCCAACCTCACCAACGACGAATCGGACGACCTTGGCGCGACCTGGTCGCCGGACACCAGCCACATCGCGTTCGTGTCCAACCGCAGCGGAACGCCTCAGGTGTACGTGATGAAGGCCGACGGCAGCGACGTGCGCCGCTTGACCTTCGCGGGCCCCTACAACACCGATCCAGACTGGGGTCCGGACGGTCGGATCGTATTCAGCGGTCTGCGCGGGCGGGCGGTCGATATTCTCACCGTCAATCTCGCCGGGCAGCTGCAGCGGCTCACCCCAGGCAAGGGACGGCGATCGCTCGAGCCCAGCTGGGCATCGTGCGGCAAGCGGGTGGTCTACGTTTCAGATGAGGATGGCGGCGGACCGCGCTTGTGGATCGCCAGCCACGATGGCGCCGTGCGCGAACCGCTTGCGCTGCCGGCAGGCCGCTACTACACACCAACCTGGATCCGCAAACCAGGCGCACAGCCGCGCAAGCACACGCCGTGATCAATCAAGGTGGCCGTGTGGGTGCCGTGCCGGCATGCCGATTCGATACCGACCGCCGATGGACGTGCAGTGGCGCCTGTCATAGACTCGCAGGCCATCTCAAGGCGCGCGCCTCATGAAGATCTGTCCCGTCTGCCGCAGCGTCTACAGCGACGATACCAAGTTCTGTCCGTCGGACGGCAACCCGCTGGTGCTGCAAGCACACGCCGAGCCCGAGGCGGCGGTTCCGACGGTCTCCGATCGCGCCGCCGTCGCCGACGGGGCGGGGCTGCCCGATGTCGCACCGGCCGGCAGCGAAGACCCAAATGCCGCTGGAGCGCCGCCGCCGTTACCCGGACGCGTCGACCCCGAGCGCCAGCACACGATGATCTACGGCAGGGCTGCCACCGACCACGACCACCGCAGCCTCGCCGACGTGCGGCTGCCAACTCCGGCGCCCAGGCCCACGCCGTTCCGGGACCCGGTGCGCCCCAAGGCCGGCGACGCCGCGGAGGTCGGAGGCGGCGGGGACGACTTCGATGGCGACGCATCCGCAGCCCGCACGCTCGTGACCCAGGTCGAAGACACCGAGGACCCGGAGACCGACCTCGACTCGGAGCGTAGCGCCTACATCGGCAAACTCATTGACGGCCGATACCTGGTCAAGTCACTGATCGGCCGAGGCGGCATGGGAGCGGTCTACCGGGTCGAGCAGATCCACCTGCGCAAGCACATGGCCATGAAGCTGCTCCACGAGAACCTCGTCGGCCGCAAGCAGCTGGTCAGCCGATTCACGCGCGAGGCCCGCGCGATCTCGCGGCTGTCGAGCGCCCACACGGTGATGGTCTTCGACTTCGGACGCTGGGGCGAGGTCTTCTATCTGGTCATGGAGTTGCTGCGCGGCGAGGCCCTCGACGCCATGCTCAATCGCGAGGGCCCTCTCGACGCAGAGCGCACCACCCACCTGCTCCTGCAGATGTGCGACTCGCTCGCCGAGGCCCACAAGCACGGCATCGTGCACCGCGATCTGAAGCCCGAAAACGTGATGCTGATCGAGGGAGCGCCGCACGACGACTTCGTGAAGATCCTGGATTTCGGTCTGGCCAAGGTGAAGGGGGTCGACGACCCATATACAATCCACTCGCAGAAGGACATCTTCGGGACGCCGTTCTACATGAGCCCCGAGCAGATCCGCGCCGGCGACGTCGACCAGCGCGCGGACGTCTACGCTGTCGGTGCGTTGGCATTTCGGATGCTGACCGGTCAACACCTCTTCGACGAAGAGCGCAGCACCTTCGACATCCTCAAGGCCCATCTGATGGAGCCGCCGCCACGCATGTCGGCTGTGCTGCCAGACGGGGGGATCCCTGAGTGTCTCGAGCAGATCGTCGCCCACATGCTCGAGAAGGACCCCGCGAACCGCTTCGCCGACATGGACGAGCTCGCTGTCGCCTTGATTGAGGCCAAGAAGGCCGGCTTCGAGGGCCTGCTGACTGGGCTGCCGACCGTCGCAGGCGCGAGTGAACGCGCCGCCAAGGCGACCGACGCCGCGGCGGCGGCGAGAGCCACCATCGAGACGGTCGCCGCGCCATCAAATAGCCCCCAAATCGACGCAGCCGACACCGCGTTGCAGTTGGCCGACGACGAGAGCCTCCAGGAGCACGCGACCCGCGCCCGGAGACTACGAACTGGCTCATTTGCTCTGGGTCTGGCCGCTTTTGTCCTGATCGGCCTCGGCGCCCTCGTCTTTGGCGGGGTCTCGGGCGCGGGTGGCGAGCAGGAACCCAACGACATGCCCGAACAGGCGAACATGCTCGACTCGGACGGCCACGCCACAGCGGTGATCGGCAAGCGACGGTCGCAGTATGTCGCCGATCGCGACTGCTTCCGCCTGCCCTCCTCCGAACCCGGCCAGCGCCTGCGCGTCCGTGTCACTGGCGTGCCCAACATGGATCTCGTCGTCAGCATCGTCGACCAGTCGGGCAAGGAGCTTGCGGCGGCCAACCACAGCCGTCGTGGCCAGGGCGAGCTGGTTCGCTACTGGGATACGGCTGGCGGCCCCGCCGTCGCCTGTGTGACAGAGCACAAGATCGAAGGCCGTGTCGCCGGAGAGAGCCTCAGCGACAGCTACGAGCTTTCCGCCAGCGTCGCTCCCGGCGACGGTCTCACCGAGAGCGAACCCAATGACACGGGGAGAGGCGACGACCTGCCCGCCGAGGCGACGATTCGTGGCGCTCTGGACGGCCCCGACGACGTCGACGTCTTCACGCTCGGCGGTGCCTTCGAGGGCCGGGTGCTGCGTGTCGAGTTGGAGCCCGATGGCGACGCCCCACTGGTGGCAGCCCGCCTCGCGTTGCTCGATCACGCCGGGCGACCGCTGACGGTGCATGAGATCCGCGAGGGGCAGATCACGGGCGTACTCGCCTTTGCGGCGACGGCACGGCAGATGCCCGACAGGGTGGTCGTGTCCCTCGCAGGCGCCGCGCGAGCCATCTGGGATGCACGCGAAGAGATCGGCATCGGCTACACCGTCAAGTTGAGCCTCGTCGCGCTCGGTGACGAGCAGGAGACCGAACCCAACAATACCATCAAGTCGGCCACCCCGATGGTGCTCGGCGCGTGGCACGTCGGCAACGCGGACGACGCCGCGGGAGTCGACTGGTTTCGGATCGACGCCGGCGATCCGCTGATGAAGCGCATCCGTCTCGAGGCAAACGCGCCGGTCGGCAGCGCCTTCTGGCTGATTGTGCGGGATCTCGGTACACGCACCGACCTGCGCAAGGTCCGAGTCAGCACGCGCGACAACGACCAGGATCTGTACATCGACGGCAGCGGTCAGGGTCTCTTGGTTCGGATCGAGCGGGTCGCGCCCGAGGGCAGGCGGCGCGGCAGCGAAAGCAACGCGGGCTATCGATTGCGCGCGCGCTGGGCCCTCGCCGAGCTGCCACCGTAGAGCGCCGCTGAGGTGCGCTAGACGCCCAACGACAGGCGCCGCGCAAACTTCTCGTCGTGACCCACTGAGCGGATCTGGCTGGCGGCGGCCTCGTGGTCGTAGGCGACGCGCACATGCGCCATCTCCTTGGTATCGGAGTCGAAAAGCACGAAGCAGGATTTCGGATTGCGATCGCGGGGCTGACCAACTGAGCCCACGTTGACCAGGTACTTGTGGCCGGGCTCGTACT
>CALGHC010000438.1 GCA_937915965.1 uncultured Myxococcales bacterium | reverse complement strand
CCGCGCGGGTCGCCGCGTTGGACTCGGCCCCGAGCGGCGCCACGGTTCGGTACAAGGGTCAGCTGCTCGGCGAGACGCCAGTGAAGGTGCAGATCCCGCTCGACAGCGACACGGTCACCGTCGAGCTTTCCAAGCGAGGCTATCAGGCCCAGGACGTCGTTCTGACCGTGGGCCACGCCGAGACCGTCGTTGTCGCTCTGGAGGCCAACGCTCCGGCCCCACGGCGACATCGGCCGTCAGACGGCCGCGGGACGGCGCACAAGAAGACCGGCGACCGCGCTCCGACGCTGAACCTGGAGCGCAAGCGCGTCATCCTCGTCGAGTAGCTCGTCGGCCGAATCGTCAGCGTGCCGAATCGCTCGTGGGCCGAAGTGCTCGTGGGCCGAGTCGCGTCAAGGCGCCGAGACATTGCTGACCGTATGCGGCAGGCGCGCGACCTCGGGGCCGGCGAGTTCACGCATCAGCAGCTGCGCATATTTGCGGTTGGCGTATCCAGTCGGGTGGCCGTCGCCGGGAATGGACGTCGCCTTGTCTGGCGCGCCGCCCGAGTCAAGCCAGACAACCCGAAAGCGAGGGCCGACCACGTCGCCGAACAAGCGCGACGGTCCATCGTAGGCCAACACCGTGATGTCGAAGCCCCAGCGTTCCTGTAGCTCGACCAGGCGCCGCAACGACGCTCGAAACGGCACAGACACCTCAAGCGGCAGCTGTTGCGGCGAC
Organism: uncultured Myxococcales bacterium; assembly: GCA_937915965.1. GTDB lineage: Bacteria > Myxococcota_A > UBA9042 > UBA9042 > UBA9042 > CALGHC01. The sequence goes on along the minus strand of CALGHC010000438.1, from coordinate 4,890 downwards.
GCAGCGAGCATCTCGTCGAGGCGTCGCCATTCGCGTTTCTGGTGATCCGTCCAGACATCCGTGAGCGCCATCGCCGCAAAGAGTCGGTTGCCCAGCCGACGAACGCGGGTCCAGTCGTCGACGCGCAGCAGATCGTTGCGCTCCAGATAACCGATCACGACGTGGGCCGGCCGTACCCGCGGGACGTGATGGCCAAGCGCCTCCACATAGGCGGAAAACGCGAGGCCCGGCTGCGCAATGTTGAAGACATCCCAGTCGCGATTCGGGTCACCAGCGCGCAGCGAGCGCTCCAGGACGACATCCAGGCGATCTGCGTCTTGCAGGCCGGTGCCCCAGACAAATGAATCGCCAACAAGCAAGACGCGCTCGCCGTCCGTGACTGCCATGGGTAGCGGACCGTCTCGGTAGCCGTCGTCGTTCGTACAATACGATTCGCACCGGCGCGAGTCGGGGCAGGTGCGCGGGCAGATCAGGGCGGGCATCGTGACGAGGCCGTCGGCTCGCTCCAGCAGCAGCGGCAGGTCAAAGGCCTTGTAGACCGTCTCCGGCCCGACGATCAGGACCGACGCGATGAGCAGCGGCGCCGCGGCGACGGCGACGACGGCGAGGCGTCGAATCGTCACCGACGATGCCATCGCTCCGCGATCGGCGTGGCGGTCGCGCAGCAACCACAGCAGCGCTGCCATACTGACTATCGCCGCCGAGGTGTTCCAGGTGGTCGAGTTGCGGAAGGTGAACTCTGCGACACCCAAGAGCGACTCGCCCATGGTTGTAGCGACCGCCAGGCGCACCGCCCAAGACACCAAGCCGAAACCAACGATGAAACCGCAGGCGATCGTGACCGTCGCGATGGCGGCGTCGCCGAGGTGATGGCGAAATGACGGCGCCGTCGAGCTGCCAAGGCCGGCGTCCCTGACCGACTCATTGCCAGCAGGGTAGTCGACGGCAATCTGGCTCTGGACAGGTTCTGACATCCGCGTCCCTCCGCCCCATCAGAACCCATCAGAATGGGTCGACATGGCGAGGGTCCGCGCCGCCTGGCCGTAGCTCAAGCGAAGGTGTGTGTGCGGGGGGGGCAGATCACAAGCCTTCATAGAAACTGCCGGGCGAGCGAAACAAGGGGCTAACGCAAGGCCTTGCATTTACGTAATTCCCCCCCCCCCCCCCCCCCCCGCCGGCGGATCGGCTGAAAACTGCGGCGTTCGTATTGGTCGAAAGCGCTGATCGCCGGTCGGGCCCGAGAACGGCGGGCGCGTCCAGATGGCATCCCAAGTCGCGGCCGCATCGCGGTCGAATCGCGGTCGAATCGCCGAAGGTAGGTACAAGCGAGCCGCTGCTTTCAGGCTTCGCTCTCGTTTCCGTCCTCGCTGAATGACCAGCCGGTGCGCTGCGCACGCCACGAGGGACGCTGGGTCGTCTTCAAACCGCCGCCGCGACTGCTTTCGGCGGCAACCTCGTCCTCCGGCGCCCACGCCGGCAGCTTGACGACGCGTGCACGGTCCTTGGCGAAGAGCGTGACCGGCCCGTCGACCTCAAATAGCGAGGGCGCGGAGTACTCGGCCTGTACCAACTTGACGGTGCCGGTCAAGACGAAGAGCCAGGGGGTCTCGAAGGGAAGCTCCCTCATCTCGTCGGCGGCCACCTCAAAGTGCCCACAGCCGGCGATCCACGACGTGCGTGCGGCGCGGTCGAGGTGCCGGAACGCCGGCAGATCTCGCAGGTGATTGTCGAAGCGGCGCTGCGCGAACGCGTCCCAGACCTGATCGAGCAGCTCGGGGTGCTTGCTGGCCAAACTGGCAAACGCCGTGCGATCGATCTCGACGAGGGTGACGGCTGTGGCCGCTCGGATCGAGGCGGTCCGCCGCTCGCCGGTGAGCAGCGCGATCTCGCCGAGGATGTCACCGCCGCCGAGCACATCGAGCAGGACCTCGTTGCCCTCGATGGTGAGCAGCACGTGGGCGGCGCCGCGGGTAATGACGTACATGCTCTCGCCGCGATCTCCCTGGCGGAAGAGCATCTCGCCACCCGGCACGACGATCGTCTTGGCCGCCTCGGCGAGGTGGCCAAGGGCCGTCTGATCGAGGGCTTCGAAGAGTGGGATCGCGTGAAGCAGCTCGGGGATCGTCGGGAGCGGCATCTCGCGCGCGCCAATGGTCAGCCGCTGCATCTCGGCCTCGACGCCCTGCGCCAGCCGCTCTGCCGTTCCCACGTCAATTGCGCCACCGTGGGCAAGGCGGTGGTAGCCCTCGCGCTCGAAGTTCAGCGCGATCCGCTTCGCCAGCCGGGTCTCGATCGCCCGAGTGACCTCGGGCAGGTGGACACGCATCTCCTCGACTCGCTCCTTGCCGATCCGTTGGTAGTCCCGGTAGCAGACCTTGAGCTGCTCCGCGACGCCCGCGTCGATGTCCTTGATCGACTCGACGTGGGCGACGACCTTGCTGGCCGCCGAGCTCTCTGCGCGGGACAGATCGTAGACCAGGGCGAGGTTCTCGAACTCGAACGCCGCCAACTGCCGGCCTAGCACAGTCGAGCTACGTGCCTGGCGGCCCACCCACGCTCGAATCCCGCCGAGCTGAGGCGTTCGTGTCTCGGGCGGCGCGCCGTCGCCATGGGCGCTGCGGTCGAGCTGCAGGTCGATCTCGTGATTGAGAATGCGCACCGCTGCCGCGCTGAGCGTGCCGGTGGCGAACGCGCGCCAATAGGCCTCCCGCTCGACCTCGAGGATCTGCCGCCAGTAGCCCGCCTCCTGCTCGGCCTGCGGGGCGCTGACGAGCTCGCCGCGCATGGCCTCCAGCTCGAGCTGCAAGGCGCCGCTGCGGTGCTCGATGTCGGTCTCGACGTCGGCCCAGGACACGGTGCGCAGCTCGCGCGAGCTCGACACCCTGCGGATGCCGTCGGCGACCTCCTCGAGCACCGCCGCCTTGGCGGTGAGCAGGGCGAGTTGTTCGCCCAGCGGAGGCTTGTCGAAACCAAAATACGCCAGGACATGCTTCATCGTCATGCCGTTGACGAGGATCGTCATGAGCACGACGCCGGCGGTGATGAGCAGGATCTTCTGGCCGAGCTCGTGCGGCACAGCCGGGTCCTGCGCGACGATCAGCGCCAGCGCCATCGAGACCGCGCCGCGCAGCCCGCCCCATGAGGCGACAGCGGCATCGGGGGCCGCGACCTTCTCGCCGACAAGGCCCGTCAGGGGGCGGTGCAGGAAGACGACAAAGAAGCGGATCGCCATGATGCCCGCCCAGGCGGCGATGATGATGCCAACGTCGGCGAGGCCGGCGCTCTCGATGCGCGAGCCGATGACCAGTCCAACGATGTAGAACACGACGGTGTTGGCGATGTAGGCGAGCATCTCCCAGAACTGGTGCAAAAAGTGCGAGACCTCGGGGCTGACCTTGGTGCGGCCCGGCCCACCCATCCACAGACCCGCGACCACCAGCGCCATGACGCCCGATACGTGCAGCATTCCCTCGGCGATGATCATGCACGAGTAACCGAGCACCAGAGTCAGCGTGATCTCGACAAGCGAGTCGTTGAAGATCCGTCCCATCCACCACGACACAAACGCGGCGAGGACGAGGCCGACCAGCAGCCCCCCGGCGACGACGCGGACGAACTGCACCAGGGTCGGCACCAGCTCGAAGCTGCTGTCGGGCTCCTTCATCATCGCGATCAGCACCGTAAAGACCACGATGGCGGTGCCGTCGTTGAGCAGGGACTCGCCCTCGATGAGGGTGGCGAGCTTCTTCGAGACGCCGAGCTCGCGCAGCAGGGCGACCACCGCGACCGGGTCGGTGGCGCTGATCAGGGAACCGAAGACCAGAGTCGCGAGCAGCGGCCACGGCGTATCCGTCAGCCCGGTGAGGCCGAGCATGAGCAACGCGGTCAAGGCGGTGGCGACGAGCAGCGCGGGCACGGCGAGGATCGAGGCGGCGCCGACCGATTTCTTGAAGGTGTGCAAGTCCATCGCATAGGCGGACTCGAAGATCAGGGCAGGCAGAAAGGCAAATATGATGAGATCAGGCGAGATCATCGCCCCGGCGGCGAGCAGATCGAGGAAGCCGCCGCCGTGACCGCCGCCGTGACCGCCGGCCTCGCCCGCAGCCTCGCCGATGCCCGCGCCGAACTTGAGCAGGGCGAAGCCGGTGATCAGACCAAGCACCAGCATCGCGATCGTGTAGGGGATACGGGTGCGGGCCGAGAAGAGACGAGTTGCCGCGCCAGCGGCCAGCGTCATGCTCGTAATGAGGACGGTCGTGAACTCGGGTCCGTGATGCATGGTCTTCCCCCGGGGCGGTGGCCCCTACTTGCGCGGGACGCTGCCACTTCTTCGTTCGTCGGGACCGCACCGTCTGGGCATCCGCCGCGGATGCAAGCGCTGTGATGCGCGCACCGCGTGCGATGGCCGAGCAGCGATCAGGTCCCGCAGGGATGCTGCCGTCATGCCGGTTGGAGCGCAAGGGCTGGCAGGCCGCGGGGGAGATCCGCGCGCTTCGCTCGGCCGGACGAGCCGCCCGCAGCCAGCCAAGGACTGGCTCCGCTAGCGGACGAAGACGAAGACCGAAGCCAGCGTGCCCCAGTGATTTCCCTGGCTATATACCTCGAAGTCGCCGTGACCACTTCGCTTGTAACCCACATGCATGGTCTCGATGTCGCCCGCACAACCGGTCCGCAGGCCGATCCGTGCGGGCTCTGTGTCGCCGCTCTCGTCGCCGGAGAGCACCAGGTTGTTGTAGCCAGCGTGCTTGGGCGAGCTGCCCATGTAGACCACCTGCTTGCTGCATGCGCGGCCGCCGTCGATGATGGTCTGGATCAGCACGCTGCGCAGGGTGTTGCCAGCGAGGAAGCCATCCGTAGTGCGCACTGAGTGCAGGTACTGCGCAGCGAGCT
>CALGHC010000437.1 GCA_937915965.1 uncultured Myxococcales bacterium | reverse complement strand
CGAGCTCGGCGGCGTTGGCCTCGTCGGTGTCGATGTGCATCTCGGTGGCCTAGTTGGCGCTGACGCGGACGATCACGTCGCCGAAGACGAGGTCGCGTTCCCCACCTGATATCGCGACCTCGACCGTGTCGCCGTTCTCGATTCCGTGCACCGCGGCGTCGTCGGGTGTCATGTGGATGTGGCGCCACGCGCAGATCAGGCCTTCGGAGAGATGTACGGTGCCGCTGGGGCCCTCAAGGGTGATGGGCGCCGAACCCTGCGTGTTGCCCGATTGGCGGACCGGGGCGTCGACGCCGAGGCGGAACTCGTCTGTGCGCGAGATCTCGACCTGATTGGCGCCGCGCAGCGGCCCCAGGATGCGCACGCCGTCAATGCGATCGCGTGGCCCGATCAGGTTGACCTTCTGGTCGGCCGCGTACTGCCCGGGTTGCGAGATGTCCTTGTATTTGGTGAGAGGCGCGTCGGCACCAAAGAGCGCGACCAGGGTTGCGGCGTTCAGGTGGACATGCCGCGCGCTGACCGCGATCGGCAGCGGCAGGGCCGAGCGGGGCTGGGTGCGGCCCGCGGCGACCTTGACGGCCTCCTCAGCGATCTTGAGCTCCTCGTTGGTGGCGATGGCGAAGGCGCGAACCCGCGAGTGGCGAGCCGATATCAGGGCAGGGCCGCCTGCCGGCCTGGCGTCGCTGTTGGCTTCCTCGTCGACGATCAGACCCAGGAACTCGAACCGTTGGAGGATGCGGTGGCGGATCTGAGCGCTGTTCTCGCCGATTCCTCCGGTGAGGATCACCGCGTCGACCCCGCCCATCGTCGCCGCATAGGCGCCGATGTACTTGCGGACGCGGTGGGCGAAGACGCCGATCGCCAGGCGAGCCCGGGCGTCGCCCTCGGCCGCACGCCGCTCGATGTCGCGCATGTCGTTGTCGACCCCGGACAGACCGCGCAGGCCGCTGTTGCGGTTGAGGAGCTCGTCGAGCTGGTCGACGCTCATCCCCGCGGTGCGCTGCAGCATGATCAGCACGCCTGGATCGATGTCGCCGCAGCGGGTGCCCATGACCAGGCCCTCGAGCGGCGTGAGCCCCATGGACGTCTCCACCGACTGACCATGCTCGATCGCGCAGACGCTGGCGCCGTTGCCGAGGTGACAGGTGATCAGCCGCAACTGGTCGAGCGGTGTGTCCATCGCCCGCGCCGCCTCTTCGGCGACAAAGGCATGCGACGGGCCGTGGAAGCCGTAGCGGCGGATGTGGTGCCGTTCGGCGATCTCGACGTCAATGGCGTAGGTCTTGGCGCGTTTGGGCAGGCCGTGGTGAAAGGCCGTGTCGAAGACGGCGACGTGCACGATGCCGGGCAGGGCGGCCATCGCCGCCCGAATCGCTGCGATATTTGCCGGGTTGTGTAGTGGTGCCAGCGGGACGCAGGACTCAATCGCGGCGATGACGTCGTCGTCGATGGCGACCGCGTCGTGGAATCGGTCGCCGCCGTGAACCACACGATGACCCACGACGTCGACGCGCTGGTCGCCCAGGCTATCGAGGACGCCGGCGAGGGCGGCGGCGTGTCCGCCTGCGGCCAGGCGTTCCACCTTGCCGTGGCGCATGACCGCGCCGCTGTCGGTGGCGATCAGCTGGTACTTCAGGCTGGACGAGCCGCAGTTCAGAACCAGAGCTTGCATTGTCGCTCCCGTCATAGTCGCTCCCGTCATGGGCGACTGGCCGACCGGGCAGGGCGGTCCAATTGGTCGGATCGTAGCACAGCGTCTGCCTTCCTGGTCGCGACGGGCGCCCGGGCGCCGGTGCAGGGCGACGCGGCGTGCGGATCACAGAAGGCGAGGAATGCAGCCGCGCTCAGCCGAATAATCACTGGAAATCGTCTCGCCGATGGCCCAGGATCGGCGCCGTCCGACGCAAGCCGCGGCTCCACCCCCCGGGGCGCTCGATCGGGCGAGGCACCTCATGACCGCCGCCCCCCAAAGACCGCTGAATCTTTGGCTGCTGCCAGCCCCGACTTCGATGCTGCCAGCCCTGCCTTCGACGCTGCCAGCCCTGTTCTCGATGATCGCAGTGCTCGTGATCAGCGCAACTGCAGGCGCCGCGCCGTCCACCCCGACGGCGCCAGCGATCCCCCCTGATGCGGCCACCGGCGAATCGAATACTGGCGACGTCGCTCCGGCCCCCGGCACTGCCGCCACGCCGGTCACGCCGCCACCCGTCACGCCGTCACCAGTCACCCCGGCGCCAGCCGCTGGTTCGGGTGATCCACAAGACGTCACACCGCCGCTGGAATCGGCCCCGGCCGACCCGCCGCCGTCCTCTCCCGCTGAGACGCCAACCGCGGGCGATCTCGCCGGCGCCGCGCCCGCGCCCACCGAAGCCGAGCCAGCGCCCGGTGCGATCCCGAGGACTCCGAAGACCCCGCTGGCTCCGGTCGACGGCGATATCCCGGTACCCTCCAGCAAGCCGCCAAAGTCCGATGCCACCGCGAAGGCCTCGACCGCGACCGGCAACGGCCGACCGGAAGGCTGGCAGAGCAAACTCAGCGTCGGCACGACCGGCTCGTTCAGCCACGCAAGCAGCGTCGTCGGCACGACTGATGGGGCGACCCTGCAGGTCGGACTCGCCTTGGACGGTGCCTTCTCATTGCGGCGTGGCCTCCACACCTGGCTCAACGAGGTCAAGCTGCGCCACACGCAGACCCGCACTCCGCAGATCGATGGATTCGTCAAAAGTGCCGACGCTGCCGAGGTCGCCACAAGCTGGTCGTGGCGTCTCCCCAAAGCACCCGCCATGGGCCCCTATCTCGCTGCCAAGGTGGGGACGCAGCTCTTCGAAGGCCAGGTCGTTCGGCCGGCGCCATTCGACGTGCGGCGGATCTGGCGCGATGGTCATGTCGACGACCAGCACGTGGTCGGCAACGAGCGACTCGTCGTGTCGCAGCCCTTCGAACCGCTGCAGATCAACGAGGGCGCCGGCCTGGCCGCTGACATCGCCGATGGCAAGTTCCTCAATCTTGAGACGCGATTCGGCGCGGGCGTCCAGCACGTTGTCGCGGCGGATGGCTTCGCGGTCTCCGACAACAAGAAGACCCCGCAGCTCGAGCTCGAGCAATTCGAGACCTCCACGCAGGCCGGCGCCGAGGTCGAGGTCCGCGGCAAAGGCGCTGTCTCCAGGCACCTCGCCTGGAACCTCAAGGCAGGCCTGCTGTATCCGATGGTGACGACCTCGCAGCGCAAGCCGGTCGGCTTCGAGGCGATGACGACCGAGGTCTCTGGGACGGTCTCGCTGAAACTCTCGAAGCGCACGTCCCTCGACTACATCCTACAGGTCAAACGCATCCCTCAGGTCGTCGACGACTGGCAGATACAAAACGGCTTGATGCTCCGCGCTGGCCTGGACGTATTCTAGCGCCGCTGCGCTCTCCTCTGCCCTGGCTCCGCCGCAGGTCCTCGTCTGCTAGCCGTCCCCGTCCGGCGCCATCTCCATCAGCCTGCGCAGATCGTCCCCGGTGTCGAAGTCGGCGAGCCGCTCTGGCTCGATGCCGGCGGCCCGCAGCGCGTCGGCCTCGAGCCATTCGATCCGCAAGGCGGCGATCGCGCCGCGCATCGACCTGCCGCCCTGCGCCCATGCCTGATCGAGGCGAACACGCGCCCTCGCGCGGTAGCGGCCGATCAGGGGCTGGGCGTGCCCCTCCAGGCGTGGGATTCGACCGTCGAACTGTGCGGCTAGCGGCGCCGCCAGCAGCGCGATCGCGGCCGGTTGGATCAGAGGCTGGTCACAAGCGATCACGATCGCATCCGTCTCGGCGCCGGCGTCGGCTGCGACCGCCCAGCCGCTGAGGATGGCCTGAAGTGGCCCAGCGCCGGGAAACCGGTCGTCCACCCGGGCGGTCACCCCGGGGGGCAGGGGGCCGCTGCCGCCAATCACGTAGATCGCCCCAACCGACGGCCGGGCAGCTGCGACAACCCGCTCCAGCGAGGTGCGGCCGTCGATCGCCACCGCCGCCTTGTCGCTGCCAAAGCGCCGCCCCGCCCCGCCAGCGAGAATCAGGGCGACGATTCGGTCGGCAGCAGTTGCGGCGTCGGCTTGAATTGTCTGCATTGCGCTCACTGTGTTCACCGCGCTTTCTTCATTGCGCTCACCGCGCTCACCGCGTTCACTGCGCTTGTCGGCCTGACGGCTTCCACTCACTCGCGCGTCACGGCAGCTTCCGCCGCAGCTTCCGTCGGGTCTTGCTGACCAGGCGCTCGACCACCGCCACCGCCTTGCTGGCAGGCAACTGCAGCCCCAGGGCTACGTCGCGGCCACGATGAATCATCCGGTCGACGGTACCGTCGGCGTGATCGACCTGCCACACACCCGCGGTCTGGCGACCCGCATCGGCGACACTGCCGCGCGCGGCGAGCCAGATCGCGCCCGCGGCCGCGAACTCGCCGGCGTCCTGGTCGCTGTCCCAGGTTGTCAGCCAGACGATCACGTCCGGCATCCCGGCAGCGCTGTACAACGCGTAGCGGTCGCCGCCCCAACCTCCGGCCGCCCGCGCCGCGGCCTCAGCGCCGAGCCGGTCGTGAAGCAACACCCTCACGTAGAGCTCGCCGAGGTTGTCGTTGAAGCGCGACCGCCACCCCTTGCCGAGCACACGACGCAGTGCGGGCAGCGTCAGGTGCACAGGGAAATCGGGCGCCGCACCCAGCCGCTTTTGTGGGTGCAGTATCTGCTCGGTGGACAGCGGCGGATCAGCAAACACCGCGTCGACACCGGCAAAGGAGCCAGTGCGCTCGCCGGCGGCCAGGCAGAACGTCGCGCCGGCGATGTAGGGAAAGATCAGCGACTCCTGCAACCACCGTGGCGCCCGCGCGAGCTCGGCGCTGTCGGGAAGCAGACCCATGCGCGCAAAGCCGAGCACAAAGTCCATCATCTCGCCAAAGACCTCGCCCATCGCGAAGAAGCCCTGCGGCTCCCACTGACCGCGTTCCTGCATGGCGTGAGCGAGCATGGCGATCGTCGCGTCCCCCTCGACCAGCGCCTGCAAGGCCGTGTTGAGGTCGGTCTCGCCGGGCAGGTCGCGCATCATCCGGGCGAGGTGGAAGTGCTGGTCCTGCAGGGCGTGGACGAGCTCGTGGGCGATCACCATGCGGGTCTGAGCTGCCAGATCGACGTGCAACGGGTTGAGCTTGTCGAGGATGCGCAGCAGCGGCGCCCGCGTCTTTGCCGTGCTACGACGAACCAGATGCAGCTCGCGCGTCTTGGGGTCGTAGAGGCCGGCCACCTGCTCTTGCAACATGGCAAGCAGGCCGTCGCGCAGGCCATAGTCGGTAGGCAGCATGCCGAAGACGCGCAGCGCCCGGCTGCGCAGGTCCAGGGTGCCTCGGCCGAGATCGCGGTCAATCGCGCGCGTGACGAAACGCAGCAGCTCGGCGGGGTCGTAGACGCCGGTGGCGATCTTCCGCTTGGGCCGCAGCCCGCGCACGGCAGACACCGGTCCAACCAGCGCACGCGCCAGGCGCGCCACCTCGGCGCTGTGATCGGCTTTGGTCGGCGCTGCCGTTGCTGCCGTTGCTGGCACGCTCAGCAGCATGCCCAGCACGGCTGCCACTGCCCGAAGTCGATGGGAAGGGACTTGGGTCACGGTTCTCACCGACCCAGGATACGTTCACGTCGACGCCGCTGTCGAACACTACTACGATGCGCCGCCGACGATCCTGCCGCCCCACTTCGGGGCGAACGCCGTCGCGGAGGGCAGCGATGCACAGCGGAGACACGACTGAGGACAGCGGCCAATCGGTGACTCCTGGGGCCGGGGCCAGCCCCTCTGCGCACGCAGGGCACCCGGCGCACGGCAGCGAGCCTGCGCCTTTCCGGCCCGTGCGCATCGCGATCCTGACGGTCAGCGACTCGCGAACCCCCGAGAGCGATCGCTCCGGCGCGGTCCTGGCTCAGCGCGCCACCGACGCCGGTCACCTCATCGCCGCGCGCGCGATCGTCGTCGACGAAGTGCCCCGCCTGGTCGCCCAGCTGCGCGTTTGGATAGCCGACCCCGATGTCGAGGTCGTGATCGCCACCGGCGGCACAGGATTGACCGGTCGGGATGTCACGCCAGAGGCCTTCGACCAGGTCTGCGAGAAGCACATCCCCGGCTTTGGCGAGCTGTTTCGGTGGTTGAGCTACGCGAAGATCGGCGCTTCGACCATCCAGAGTCGCGCCACCGCCGGCCTCGCCGCGGGCACCCTGCTGTTCGCGCTGCCCGGCTCGCCGGGGGCATGCAAGGACGCCTGGGACGGAATCCTGGGCGATCAACTCGACATCCGCACGCGGCCCTGCAACTTCGTCGAGATGATGCCGCGCATGCAGGAGCACCGCTCGGGCGTCTAGTGATGATGCCGCGCGTGCAGGAGCACCGTCCGGGCGTTTAGTCGGACTGACCGAGGAGCGCGCGCAGCCGACCGGCGAGGTCGGCCGCGTCGGCGTGGTCGATCGACCGCGGCGCCCAGCCGATCTCGAGACCCTGGGCCCCACGGCGCGGGATCACGTGGAAGTGCACGTGGAAGACCGCCTGATGGGCGGCGGCGCCGTTGTTCTGCAGCACATTGTAGTCCGTCGCACCGGTCGCCTCGATCACGGCCCGCGCGATCCGCGGCAGCGCCCGACCGATGGCCGCGCCGGCCTCGTCGCTCAGTTCGTGTAGGAAAGCCTTGCGCTCCTTCGGGATGACCAGCGTGTGCCCGGGCGACAGCGGACCGACGTCGAGGAAGGCGAGCACATGGTCGTCCTCGTAGACGCGGTGACAGGGGATCTGGCCCGCGAGGATCTTGTCAAAGATGGTCGCGGCGGGCTCCGCCGCGACGGCTGGAACGTGGTGGTCCTTCATGGCGGAACTCCAGGAATGGGGGCCGTCGCCGGTGTCGCCTCTTGGGCGCCGCCGAGTTCAGCGTTGGGGTCGATGTGCAGCCAAGCCGACAGCCATCGCACACCGAAATAGAAAGGCAACGTGTCGAGCGCGGCGCAGGTGAACTTGAAGACGTACGACGACACGATAAAGGTCAGCAGCTGGCCCGTCAGGGGCCGGGCGCCGTCGATCGGCAGCGCGTGCGCATAGAAGTGGGTGATCAGGATGACGGCGGTGCTGTCGACAAGCTGGCTGACCATGGTCGAGCCGTTGTTGCGCAGCCACAGGTGGCGTCCGCCGGTGAGCCGTTTCCAGAAATGGAAGACCCAGACGTCGCAGAACTGAGCGGCCAGGTAGGCCAACATCGACGCTGCGACGGCACCGAAGGCGAGGGTACGCACCTCAAAGAAGACCGGCAGCCGCCCGGCGGCGTCGCGGACCAGCTCGTGGGTGGTGGGGTCGATGGCCTCGAAGCCCGGCAGCGAGCCGCCCAGCCACAGGACCGCCATTACCCACACGTTCAGCAGCAGGCCGACCCAGACCACGGCGTTGGCACGAGCGCGGCCGTAGAGCTCGCTGATGAAGTCCGTGCACAGGAAGGTCAGCGGGTAGGGCAGCACGCCGACGGCGACGACCAGCGGCAACTTGAAGCCAAGGACCGTGAAGCTGAGATCGATGAAGCGCGAGATGCCCAGGATGTTGAGCATCGCCAGGCTGCCCAGAAAGAGGCCGGCGAGGACCAGGAAGACCCGCTCGCGCCGAGCGTGCAGCGCAGAGGCCTCGATGGGATGCAGGACCGCGCGGCTTCCACCGGCCGCCGTTGTCTTCGTGCCTGACTCGGCCGGCATCGGCGATTCCCCCGGGAACGCGAGCGACGGTGCGGTCGGGGCAAACGAGCACTGCGACGGGCAACCGGGACGCGCTCTGCGGATGCTACTTCGCTCGATGACGACGGCGCAAACGATTGCGGCTTCGAACGAACGTCCGTTCGTATCGAATCGCCTTGCCGGCGCCTTCCTTCGCCTGCTACACCCGATGTCAGGCGTGCGCAGCGTCCGAGCCCGCGGCGACAGGCTGCAGAGCCCGGGCCGAGGAGGGACAAGTCATGAGTGACACCGCAACCGATCCAACGGGCGTCGAAGAGTATGAGGACGACCACACCGAGTTGACCGCCGCAGAGCTCGAACTCTACCGCACGCGCCTTGCTGCTGAGCGCGCAAGCGTCGCCGAACGCCTCGCCCGCCACCTCAACGAGGCCGTGCGCGACAACGAGATCCTGCCGGACGAAAACGACGCGGCCAGTCGCGAGACCGACCAACTCTATCTGCTGAGGCTCGCCGACAAGGAGAAGAAGCTGCTGCGCCAGATCGACCGCGCGATGGCGAAGTTCGAGACGGGCGCGTTTGGCCTGTGCGAAGGCACCGGCGACCCGATCGGACGCCGGCGCTTGGAGCTCAGGCCGTGGACACGCTACAGCATCCAGCACAAGGAACGGCTGGAGCGCGACAAGGCGGCGCGGCGCTAGCGTCAGCGACAAATCAGCGACAAGTCAGCGAAAAGTCGGCGCCGCGCACGCTAGCGTACGAGGCTGCGGTACAGCCGGACCTTCAGACCACCGTTGTCGAGAACCGGACCGACGGTCACGGGCTGCAATCCCGTCGCCGCGGCGAGCTCGGGCTTGGTCGTGACAAAGGCGACCTGCCAACCCGCGAAGGCTGACCGCATCTGCCGACCGAAGGCCGCGTAGAGATTGCGCAGGTCGCGCCGGTCGCGCAGCCGGGTCCCATAGGGCGGGTTGCAGACGACCAGGCCTGGACTGGCCGGCGCCACCACCTTCGACACCGGCAGCACCTCGAAGTGGATCCAGCCGCCCACGCCGGCGCGTTCGGCGTTGCGGCGGGCGCGGTCGACCACCACGGGGTCATTGTCGCATGCGAGGATTGGCGAGACCTCGGGCGGCGCGCAGGGCGTGTGGCGGTGGCCCGCGCTGAGGTCGACGACCCGGCCTCCGAGTCGAGGCCAGCCCTCGAACGCGAACGTCCTCAATCGGCCCGGTGCCGCGCCGCTGGCGATCAGGGCGGCTTCGATCGCCAACGTGCCG
>CALGHC010000436.1 GCA_937915965.1 uncultured Myxococcales bacterium | reverse complement strand
GCACACGTTGAGCACACCGAGACCGTCGCCCATGTCCTCGGCGCGTTGCGCGACAGAGAGTTCGACGTTCGGGTGCTCGACGATCTGAGCCGAAGTGAGGTGGAACGCGCCGACCTGATCATCACAGTCGGCGGCGATGGCACGTTCTTGCGCGCCTCGCACTGCATCGACGGCGGCGTCGGAGACCACGGGCCGCCCATGCTCGGAGTCAACAGCGCGCTGTCCACCTCGACCGGGTTCTTTTGCGCCGCGGACGGTCGCGATTTTGCGGGGATCCTCGACGCCGTCTGCGCCGGTACCCTGCGCAGCCGAGCGCTTTGGCGCATGCGCGTCATCGTCAACGGCTCACCGCTACCCGACCTCGCCTTGAACGACGTGCTCATCGCCCACACGGTGCCCGCCGAGACCACACGGTACAGGCTCGAGGTCGATGGTCGCTCGCAAAGTCAGAAATCGTCGGGGATCTGGATCGCTACGGCCGCCGGTTCGACCGCAGCCGTTCGTTCCGCGGGGGGCGTCGTCCTGCCGCTCGACGATCAGCGACTGCAGTATCGCGTGCGCGAGCTCTTCCCAGTCGACATGGCCGACGCCCCGCTCGTGGGAGGCGTGGTCGAGCGCCAGCTCGAGATCCTCTCGCACATGCGCTCGGGGGTGCTCTTCATCGACGGTGGCCATCGACGAGTCGAGTTGGGTTTCTGTGACACCGTCGCTTTCGCCGTCGCGTCGACGCCGCTGCCCTGGATCGTCACGGCCGCTGTCGACGAACGCCGCGAGCGCGTCGCTGCCTCCTGGGATCGGCCCTCGATCAGCCAGTAATTTCGCCGTCAACCAATGGTCGGTCCGCGCTCACCTCGCCGTGTGGATCGTCGCACTCTGCCTCAAGGCGAGCGATTGGGCCCGGCTGCGCAGACGAAAGGCCCACCCGGCGTCGGCGGCTGAGCTCAAGACCGGGCGAAGCGCTGTGGCCGGCCGGGCAGCGATCCTCCCACAACACCAGGTCGGCCCGGTCATCGTACTCGTCAGCGGTGGTCCGTTCGCCAACCTGCCAGGCCGCGATCAGGCGCTCACGCTCGGCCTCGCCAACGCGGCCGAGTCGGCGGCGGCGCAGCGCGCGGCCACAACGAGCGCAGGTCGGCTCGACCGCCATGTGCAGCAGCGCGCGTCGAAGCAGGAGCGCGACCAGGGCGCCGCGTGCAGCGTGGTAGACGGCGTGAACGGTCTCGGGTACGGGCAAGACGCGTGCGTCGGTTCTGAGGCTGAAGACCGTGATGCCTCGCTCGTACAGCAGGATGAGCGCACCACCGAACCCGCCGTGACCGGTGCGCCCGACCAGCTCGAGGTCGACGAGGTCGCTGGCTCCCTCTGCGCCGCGGACGACCATCTCTTCGGCGAGCAAGAGCTCACCCTGCTCGGCTTGGGCGATCAACGCCCACCGCAGTAGCCATGCTTCGGCGCCCAGGTGGCCAACAAGCCATGCGACGGCGGCAACGACCGCGATGGCGGTCAGGACGCGGGGTTGTCTCAGGCCAAGGACGTGGCATAGCGCGACCAGCGACACGGAGAGGATGGCCGCGGCGACAAACTCGGAGAGGCCGAGCAGCCCAACGGTGGCGCCGACCAGAGCCGTGCACACGCCAACCAGCGAAGCGATCAACGCAGCCAGCAGGGCTGCCAAGGAGCTGCGCGAGACGTGGGTACGTTGATTCATCGAGCGCCACCCGTGGCGTCGGTGGCCGGCGCGCGTCCATGCAACCCCGCAGCCGACGGCGACGGTGCGACTGCGAAGTGCGGGCGGCGCGAGGGCGCGCGCCTCGGCGCTCAGCCGTGCGCCGCGTAGATGTCTGCAACAGACAGCGCCAGGTCGGCGAGCTCGATGACCTGATCGGCGCGATTGACGTCGAACCAGGTGGTGACGACCACTGTGCCGTCGAAGACGCGCACATCGATCGGGTCGTACTCTCGCAGCTGGAAGCCGATGTCGCCGCTGAGAAGGTCCTCGGCGCTGGCACCGTCCGAGAGACGCAGCTTGTAGCCCTCTGGCACGCGCGCGTCTTCGACCTCAGGGGCGTCGAGGTTGGGCATGTCCAGACCAGTCGGCGGCGCCAATGGTCCAAATCGGACCTGCACACTGGCGTCGACCTTGCTGAGAACCGCGATACGCAAATACTTATCGCCGTCGCCGGTTTCCGGCGAGGACGACTCGACTCGCACCGCGTGTGCCTTGTAATCCCCCGTGAGCGTCGTCGTCTCGCGGCCCTGCTGGGCGTTGAGGCCCAACTGGCGCGCCGCGAGGGCTGCCGGGTCGATGCGCCGTCGCGCCGAGCGGAACAGCGTCATCCCGGCGAGAACGAGGACGATCGCGATGGCTGCCACGCCAGTCGCCTTGATGGGGTCGATCTGCGCGTTGGGAATACGCTCAACGCAGC
>CALGHC010000435.1 GCA_937915965.1 uncultured Myxococcales bacterium | reverse complement strand
CCCCACTGCGTGGCGGCGTTCGCCGCCTGAGACCCGGAATTGGGAACCGCGCCCCTTCGCGGTCTTCGCGGTATTCGCAGCGGGCGAGATGCCTTACTATCTCCTTGCCAGTTGGTCAGGCCCGAATCCGAGGTGAGGTGTTTATGATCACGCTCTTCCGTAGCCGTATTGGTCTCCGTAGCCGTATTGGTCTCCGCAGCCCTGTTGATCTCCGTAGCCTTGTTGGTCTCCGCGGGCCTCGTTCGCCGCGGTCCGCCGTTCGCCGCGCGGCGCTCTTGTCTGCCTTGTCGCTGGTCGCGGCCGGTCTGCTGGCCGTCCCTGCCCTGGCGATGCCCGGCGTGGCGATCCAGGGCGTTGTCCGGACGGCCGGCGGCGCGCCTGTGCCGGACGGAAAATACGGCATCGTCGTGCGCTTGTACGAGACCGAGGCAGCTGAGAAGGAGGTCTGGAAGGTCGGCTTCTTCGCCGTTCCCGTCAGCGGCGGCCTGTTCACCTTGGCTCTGGGCGGACCGGGTGCCGAGATCCCCCTGCCCGATGGCCTGTTCGGCCAGAATCAGACCCTGTGGATCGGTGTGCAGATCCCCGACGACCCGGAGCTGCCGCGCGCGCCGCTGCTCGCGGTGCCATACGCCAGGCATGCCGAGACGGCCGGCCACGCCGCCACCGCGGACAGCGCCAACGCCCTCGACTGTGTCGGCTGCGTCAAGGGAGCCCACGTCGACTTCGCCTACGCTTCGTCGATCGCCAAGGGCGGCGCCGCCGCTGACCTGGCCTGTAGCGGCTGCGTAGCCGGCGACGAGATCGCCGCATTGGCCGTCGGTGCGAGTCACCTCAACGTCAAGTGGGCGCTCGCCGACGCCGCCGGCGGCGCCGCTCTGCAAGCCAAGGAGGCCGAGCACGCGTCTGAAGCGGATCTCGCGGTCAAGGCCAACTCCGCGGTCGCTGCCCAGGTGGCCGCCGATCTGCAGTGCACCGGCTGTGTGACGCTGGATCACCTCGCCCCGGGCCTCGCCGCCAAGCTGCTCGCGCCCGCCACGACCGAGGCGCTCGGTGCGGTCATCGTCGGTGGCGGCCTCGCCGTCGACGACAAGGGCGTGCTCTCGCTGCAGGCTGGCGCCTATCTGCCGCTCGCTGGTGGCGCCGTCACCGGTCCGTTGGCCGCCGAGGCGACCTTTGATGCCGGCAAGGGCGCGCTGGTCGTCGACGCGCAGGGCCGCGTCGGCGTCGGCAAGGCGCCGTCGGTGCAGCTCGACATCGGCGGCGACGCCGACCTCAACAGCAATCAGTTCTTTGGCCTGCGGATCGGCAACGCCGCCGCCGAGCCAGTGCCGTGCGCCGCAAAGACCGCCGGTTATCTGTACTTCAACACCCAGGCGTCGCGCTTCTACGGCTGTGACGGCACCAAGTACGTGCCGATGGGTGGCGGCATCTCGGCCGACATCCTCACCAAGTCGTTCACCTTCGCCGCCGACTCGAACACCGGCGGGCAGCCCAAGAACGTCGCCGACCACGTCAACATCACCTCGACCGGCAACTGGCCCAACTACTGCATCCAGACCAGCGGCAGCAACGGCGTGCACTGGGTCGAGGTCGATCTCGTCGTGCCACGGACGGTCGCCGCGTTCGGCGTCTTCGGCTATCCCGGCGGCAGCCACAAGCCGACGGGCACCTGGTACCTGCAAGGTTCCAACGACCACTCGAGCTGGAAGAACGTCTGGCAGGGCGCCGCAGCGCTGTGGCCGGCCGACACGGGCGGTTCGTACCCACCAAAGGTCACCAACTACGTCACGTCTCCAGGGTCCTATCGTTGGTACCGGGTGCAGGCTAGCGGCTGGACCAACGGGCACCTGCTGATGTGCAACTGGGCGATGTACGAGTAGGGCGGCGGTCGAGCCGAGTGCGGATTGGAGGCGGTGATGGAGACCGCCGACCCGCGGCAGGGAGACAACCTTCGCCGCCGGCGACCGCTTCGAAGCCAGCGGCCGGCGGTCAGGCACCTCTCCGCCGAGGCCCATGCGCCCGCGGTCAGCGTGGTAGTGGTCGACAAAGGAACGGACCAACTGGACGGCGTGGAATCGGCCGCCAGAGAAGCTGGGCCCAAGCGCCTGATTTTGCGGGCCGACGGAGATTTGATGAGGGACAACAGCGCGGCGTCCGGGCCGCCGTTTGGTGCTTGCTTGTAGCAGAATGCGGGGTGGGCTCCTGTTGGAAGTCGCCTGGCACCTTCCTGCCAGCGCGACGCGACGCCCTCTACTCGTCCCGCGACTCCCCCTTCTTTGACAGCGCCGCTTCGCGCATCGTCGCCACAGCGGCCGCCAATTGCGGGATATCGGTCCGCACGGTCTGCCATAGCACGTCGGCATCCACTCGAAAGTACTCGTGGATGAGCACGTTGCGCATCGTCACGACCTCGCTCCAGGGAACTTCGGGCGTATCTCGCTTCCAAGCGTCAGGCAGGTGCCCGGCAGCCTCGCCGATGACCGCTATCTGGTAGAGCAATGCCGCCACGAGCAGTTCATCCGTGGCCAACTTGCCCGCATCCGCCGTGGCGCAAAACCGCTCGACTGCCGCGCAGGCTTCGGCAATGTCGTCCAGCCTGTCGAGGCTACGTCTAGGCGGCACGGCGGGCCTCGCGCAAAATCCGCTCCCGGTAGCGTGGCTGCAGTCCGCCGAAAGTGGCCAGATCCACCGGCCGGCCAAACGCATCGGCCAAAGCCGCCCTCAGGCGAAGCAAGTCGAACAAACTCGCCGGGCCGTCGAACTCGACGATGAGATCGATGTCGCTGTCCGGCGTCGCATCGCCGCGCACCACAGAGCCGAACACATCCAGCCGCTTGACTCGGTGACGGTCGAGCAACGGGCGCAATGCCTGCAGCCTGGTACGCAGCTCCGAGTAGGTCATCTTCGTCCTCGTCGGATGTCGCTCCCGCTCTGCGGAGGCTGTGGGGTCCAGGCCTGACGTGGCGCCGACCGAGGCTTCGCGTCTGTGCGAGTGTAGCCGAATGGCGTTGGCGTACAAAGGTTGTCCATCGTCACAATCGGATCCGGCTGTCTCGAAGGGCCTTCTGGGGCCAGCGACCTGGTAGTTCTGAGCGACCTGGCCGGCCAGATGCTCGTGCAACCAGCGCGCACGTCGAGCGAGGGCTGGAAGACCGCCGTCGCATCGGCAGAAGGGCAACGGGCGCCTACACAGTCCTTGCCCGTCGAGCCGTCATCCAGAGCGAACGCTCAGGCCGCCTCGCGCCACTCGTAGCGGTGATGGAGACCGCTGACCCGCGGTAGGGAGGCAACCTTCGCCGCCGGCGACCGCTTCGAAGCCA
>CALGHC010000434.1 GCA_937915965.1 uncultured Myxococcales bacterium | reverse complement strand
AGCGCCCTTGGCGTACGAAGCGTGCGGTGCACCCTCGAACAGGCGTCGCTGCAGGCGGTGCGCGCCGGTGATGAGACCGACGAGCCGACGCTCGACGTCGACGTAGTGACCAACATCCGCACGATCGACGGCGAGTCGCGATTGAAGCGAGACTGCCCGTTCTGCGCCGCCCGAGAGAGCCTGTCGTTGGTCGGCTTTCGTGCGGCGACCCTCACGAGCGTCTTTGTAGACCAGCTCTTTGCCTCGCCCTTCAACGATGACAAGAAGCTGCTGACCTTCTCCGACAGCGTCCAGGACGCCGCGCACCGCGCCGGCTTCTTCGGTGCGCGCACGTGGCGCACCAACCTCAGGGTGGCCATGATGCGGGTCATCGCCGACAACGAAGGCCTGCCGCTAGACGAGCTCGCGCCCGCGTTGGTCAGGCACTGGCAAACACACGCGGACTTGCACACCTGGGTGGCGACCTTTCTCGCGCCCAACATGGCTTGGCTACACGACTGGGACACCCTCAAGCGCACGGGCACGCTGCCGGTCGAGTCGGACCTCATCAAGCTGGTACGAAAACGGTTGGCCTACGAGGTAGCCGATGAATTCGGCCTCAAAGCGAGCATCGGCCGGTCGCTGTCGCGGACCAGCATGGCCACGGTGCAGCTGGATGACGAGGCGCTGACGGCCGCAGCTGAGGGCCTGCTGGAGCCCCTGCGCAATGAGGTCCCCGGCCTCCGTGAGCTAACGGCGCCCGCGCTGCGGCGCTCGTTGATTGGATTTCTGCATCGCTTACGCAGCCGTGGCGGGATCCTCTCGGCGACCTTGCCGGCATCCTTCGTTGCGACTTGTGGCAAGGATTTTCACGCCTTCAAACGGGACCCAGCGCTGCCTGCGTACGGCCGGACCTCACGGCTGCCAGCGCTGCTCTGCGACCGCACCAATACCACGGCTTTTGACACCTGGAAGAGCGCCGGCTGGTACGCCCGGTGGGTGCAACGCAGCCTCGCGCCAGACGCCGCCCTGGGTCCTGATCCGAGCTTCGCGATGCCGTTGATTTTGAACGCGCTGACGCGCCACAAGCTGCTGTTGCTGACGCTCGGCAAGCAGGGTGAGCAGATCTGGGGACTGCGCGAGGGGGCGCTCCTGCTCACCCAGCGCTTGCAGCTCCTCGTCTGCAATGGCTGCGGTCATCGCATGCCGGTTGCCCACGCCGAACTAGCGGATTGGCGGGGCATGCCCTGTCTCACCGCCGCCTGCGCCGGCAATTATGACGCGGAAGAGGGCGTGGGTGAGGTTGGGCAGGAAGCCTCGAGCGCCGGCGTCGACTCGGACGCTAGCTACTTCGGTCGACTGTACCGAGACGGCGACCTGCAGCGCATCTTCGCTGAAGAGCACACTGGCCTGCTCAATCGCGACGAGCGAGAGACGGTAGAGCAGCAGTTCAAGGCGCTCTCTGGTGCCGCAGCCGAGGCGCTGCCACCGGACGATCTGCGACGTCGCAAGCCCTGGTATCCCAACCTCCTCTCCTGCACGCCCACCTTGGAGATGGGCATCGACATCGGCGATCTCTCCACCGTGGTGCTCTGCTCCGTGCCGCCAGCGCAGGCCAACTATTTGCAGCGCATCGGTCGCGCCGGCCGCCGTGACGGCAACGCCTTGGTCCTGACGGTCGCTGGCGCGCGTCCCCACGACCAGTACTTCTTCGCGCAGCCGGCCGTGATGATGGAGGGTGAGGTCACCCCGCCCGGTATCTTCCTCGATGCCGCCGCCGTCTTGGAGCGCCAACTCACCGCTTTTTGCCTGGACCGCTGGGTCTCCGATCCAAGCGTAGAGGCCGAGATTCCCGAGCGACTCACCACGGTCTTTGCCCACCTCGAAGACCCGGCCAAGGCGGGCGGCGCGAGCAAGGCGTTTCCCCACACCCTGGGCGCCTATGTGACGCAGCTGGCACCGACGTTGCTGCGTGAGTTCGAGGAGATGTTCGAGGGTCAGATCTCGAAGACCACGGTCGATCACCTGCGGCGTTTCCTGCTCGGTGACGACGGCGACGATAGTGACGACGGCGACAACGAAGCGCAGGCCGGCGTGAACAGCATGGTCTGGAATCTACACGCCCGTCTGCACCAAGAGCGCAAGGAGCGCGACAGCATCCGCGCCAAGGCCAGCGCGTTGACCAAGGAGATCAGAGCGCACCACGCCACCGAGGCCAAGTCGAAGCAATGGCAAGAGCGGCTCGATGCGCTGGAGGACGAGAAACACGCCCTCCAGCAGCTCGCGTTCGGCATGGGTAACCGACAGACCATCGAATTCCTGACGGACCAGGGCATGCTGCCGAACTACGCTTTTCCAGAGGCGCCCGTGCGGCTGACGTCGGTCATCTGGCGCCGTAAAAAGAAGACCCCAGCGAGCGGCAAGCGCTACGACACCTGGAGCTACGAGTACACCCGCTCGCCGTCCAGCGCGCTATCAGAGCTGGCCCCCGGCTCGGACTTCTACGCCGGCGGGCGCAAGGTCCGGATCGACCAGGTGGATGTGACCACGGCCGACGTGGAGGAGTGGCGCTTCTGCGACGACTGTCACCACGCCGAGCGCACGGCGTTAGGCAACGAACTGACTGCCTGCTCGGCCTGCAACAGCAGCAACTGGTGCGACGAGGGTCAGATCTTTCGCATGCTGCGGATGCGCCAGGTCTTCGCCGGCGCGCCTGATCGCGAATCGCGCATTCGCGACGACCAAGACGACCGCACACCGCGCTTCTTCCAGCGGCAGATGTTGGTGGATCTCAACGAGAGCGACCGCCTCGGCGCCTGGAAGCTCGACACGCCGGAGCTGCCCTTTGGCTTCGAGTTCCTCACGCGCGCGACATTTCGCGAGGTCAACTTCGGCGAGTTCTCTGACCAAGGCAACAAGACCCTCATCGCGGGCCGGGAGGGTGTTCGCCGCGGTTTTCAGATCTGTGG
>CALGHC010000433.1 GCA_937915965.1 uncultured Myxococcales bacterium | reverse complement strand
CCGAGCCGACGAGCGCGATCAGCCGCCGCGACGCGCTCTCGGCCGTGACGGCCGCTGACTACGCCTCCACCACGCGCTCGGAGCGCGGCCCCGTCGCCGAGCGGCCCGCAGCCGATCGCCGCCTCGACTTTGGCGAGATCGAAGTGGGTATCGACGAGGCGCAGGCCCGCGCCGAGGCGGCCCGCTGCCTGAAGTGCGGTTGCGCCGCCTACGACACCTGCGAATTGCGGCGAGCGATGGACGGCGCCGGTGTCGAGCATTCACGGCTGCCTGCCGACGTCGTTCGCCACCCGATCGTTGACCTGCACGGTGGCCTGTTGCTCGATGCCAACAAGTGCATCCGCTGCACGCGCTGTGTGCGCATGTGCCGCGATGTCGTCGGAGTCGCCGCGCTGGAGATGATGCACCGCGGCGCCGATACGCTGCCCGCCTGGGCGATAGTCCCGGGTGACGAGGGCGAAGCGAGCTGCGCGGCTTGCTTGTTCGCCGGTGGCGCGTGCGTGTCGACCTGTCCGACCGGCGCCCTCAGCGCACACCCCGACGTCTTGCAGAGCGCCGGCCTGGAGGGGAGGCGATGAGCTTCCGCATCCTCGACCACTGCGATGGCTGCATGGCGTGCCTGCATCAGTGCCCTGAGCGCGCCATTCGCGGCGGTCGCGACCTGCGTCATGAGGTCGATCCCCGGCGTTGCGTCGATTGCGGAGTCTGCGGTCAGATCTGCCCGATCGAGGCCGTCCTCGATGACCACGGCAAACTGGCGTCGCGGGTGCCGCGGCCACTGCGCGCCCGCCCCGTCTTTGACGACGGTCTGTGCAACGGATGCGCGATGTGCGTCGACGTATGTCCCTTCCGGTGCATCGCCCTCGTCGGTCGCCGCTACGATGGCGCCGCCTTCCTCGCTCGGGTCGAAGCCTGCGTAGGCTGCGGAGAATGCGAGCGCACCTGCATCAAGGGCGCGCTTCAGCTCGGCCCGTTTGACCTGGCCAGATACGATCCGCGCGCCGAGTTCGAGCGTCTGACCCTCGCCGTGATCGGCGACGAACCGCCCACCTCGCGGCGCTGAGCGCAGCGCGGTGAAGCGGTTGGCCGTTTCGGACGTTGAGGGTTGGATTGACTTGGGTCGCCCCGGCACTACCCTAGCAGCTTGGCGGCCGACCGAAGCTCGCGACTGAGAGGAGGTCATATGTACCCAACAAGAATGGCATTTGCGGTGGCCGCCCTGGCCGGGATCATGGTCGCAGCCTCGCCCGCTGGCGCCTATGAAGGTGCCCCGGTCGCCGCCGGCGGCACGATCTCGGGCGCGACCACCTTCCTGGGCAAGGTGACGCCACCGGCCCTGGTCAAGGTCGACAAGGACGCGGGTGTCTGCGGCAAGACTCCCAAGCACGACGAGAGCATGATCGTCTCGGCCACCAAGGGTCTCAAGAACGTCGTGGTCTTCATCGAGAAGATCGAGGCGGGCAAGCCGATCCAGGCGGGGTCGGCGGTCCTGGCCAACATCGAGTGCCGCTACGAGCCCCACGTTCTGGCCTTCGTTGTTGGCACCGAGCTGGCGGTGTCCAACTCCGACCCGGTGCTTCACAACACCCACATCAAGCTGCCTCGCTCCGACGTCTTCAACTACGGCCTGCCGACCAAGGGTCAGGTCATCAAGAAGCGCATACGTCGCAAAGGCCTGATGAAGGTCGGCTGCGACGCCGGCCACACGTGGATGCAGGCGTGGATTGCGGTCTTCGATCACCCCTACTTCGCCATCACCGACGCCGCCGGTCACTACCAGATCGGCGATGTGCCACCGGGCCGCTACACCTTGGTCTTCTGGCATGAGAAGCTGGGCCGCAAGACGAAGGTCGTTGAGGTCGCTGCGAAGGCCAAGATCGACGCCTCGGTCGCTTGGAAGTAGCACCTCGAAGTGACACACGGCTGCGCAATCGACGGGCGGGCACACGATGACGCAGATGGTCCGCGACGAGGTCAGGTCCTTTCGCGGCTGGTTCATCGCCCTCTCTTTGATCTTTGCCGCTGCGACCATCTGGGCGGTC
Organism: uncultured Myxococcales bacterium; assembly: GCA_937915965.1. Taxonomy (GTDB): domain Bacteria; phylum Myxococcota_A; class UBA9042; order UBA9042; family UBA9042; genus CALGHC01. The sequence continues at coordinate 5,188 of CALGHC010000433.1, read as the reverse complement.
GTCGACGAGACTTGGGTGCGACGGCCGTGGAAGGGCTATCAGGACGCCTGGGCGACATTGCGACCCGACGCCGAGGCGGGCGGCGTGCGCCAGTTCGTCGTGCCACAGCTCGGCGTCGTGGATCGCTGCGCCACCTGCCACGCAGGCTTCGACGAGCCCGGATTGATCGGCGACGCGGTCCCACCGGCCCTGCGCGGCCACCCGAACCACGCCCTGCTGATCGACAAGCACCCCCCCCATCGGTTCGGTTGCACACCGTGCCATCGCGGCCAGGGTCTCGCCTTGACCGAAGGGACCGCCCACGGCGAGGACGACCCGCATTGGGCCGAGCCCCTCGCGCGCGGGGCCTACGCCGAGTCGGGCTGTTTGGCCTGTCACCGCGACGACAACCCGCTTGTCGGCGCCCCCAGGCTGACGCGCGGTCGCGAGCTCTTCGCTGCCTTGGCGTGCGACGGATGTCACGTCGACGGGCTGACCGACCAGCCCAAGCGCGGCACGTCGCTGCGCCACGTCGCCGCCAGGCTCTCGCCCGCTTGGATGCTCGCCTGGATCCGCGATCCTGCGCAGCGCCGGCGAACCGCTCGGATGCCCCAGTTCTGGCCGGGCGCGCTGGACGATCCGGCGGTCGCCGCCCGCCGGGACACGGAGTCGATGGCGATGGCGGCCTATCTCCTCGAAGCGTCGGTGCCGCCGCCGCTGTCTGCGACCGCGACGACGCTGCCCGCCGCGGCTGCGCTCGCCGACGCAGCCCTGCGCTCGCGTGGCGAGCAGATCTTCAACCGCGTTGGTTGTCGCGGATGCCATACGCTGGGAAGCCCCGGCGGCGACGACCTCGAGATCCGTGACGAGTTGGGTACCCAGGCGGCCGTTGACGACGCGTGGGGCGCCTTTGGCGGCGACCCGGAACCTGCGGCCGTCGACGAAGCCGTCGCTGTCACCGCGACACAGCGGCCGATTGACTTCGGTCCGCCGCTATCCGAAGTCGGCAAGCGCCTGCGGCCGGCGTTCATCCAAGCCTGGCTGCGTGATCCGAAGGCGTGGTGGCCGGACTCGCGCATGCCCGACATGCACCTGAGTGACGAAGAGGGCATCGCCTTGACCGCTTGGCTCACGAGCCTCGGCGGGCCGTTCCACAGCGCGACACCACCGCCGCTTCAGGCGCCACGGGATGCCGCGCTGGTCGAGCGCGGCCGCGTGCTGATCGGCCAGTACGGCTGCAACGGCTGTCACGACATCCCGGGCTTCGACAGCGACGTCGCACCCGGTCCGGAGCTGACCGCATTTGGTCGCAAGGACCCGCGCGAGCTGAGCTTCGGCGAACACCTGCCACCGCGGGCAGAGCGCACGTGGGCGCGCTGGACCGAAGCCAAACTCGCCGGACCGCGCCGCTTTGCGACCGCCGACATCGAGCTGTGGATGCCCGATTACGGCCTCGCCGCCGCCGACGTCGAGGCCCTCGCCGTCTACGTGCGAGGCCTACGCGGCGAAGAGGTAGCGCCCGATTGGGTGCACCGGGACCCGCTCGGCCAGGCGCGCCAGGCCGGCGACCGGCTGATCGAAGAGCGCGGCTGCACCGGCTGCCACGGCCTCGATGGGCGCGCCGGCGACGTCGCTCGCTACTACCGCGACGATTGGCTGGCCGCCCCCTCCCTCGACGGTCTGGGCGAGAAGCTCCAGCCCCCCTGGCTCTTCGGCTATCTGGTCGCTCCCTTCTCGTTGCGTCCCTGGCTGGAGATGCGCATGCCGCGATTCGGTCTGGCTTCGGCCGAGGCAGCGACCTTGGTTCGGGCCTTCGCCGCCCGTGTGGGTCGCGCCGAGCTGCTGCGACCGCTGGACACCCTTCCGCCAGATGGCAGCCGCGCGGGTCAGGGAGAGCGCTTCTTTGCTGCTTTGAAGTGCGTGTCATGTCACATGTTGTCGCAGCTTGACGGCGTCAAGACCGCCGACCTCGCGCCCGATCTCGGTCTGGCCCGAAGCCGTCTGCAGCCGGCGTGGGTGCGCCGTTTCCTGCGGAATCCGGGTGCCATCTTGCCTGGCACGCGCATGCCGCAGTTCTTCCCCGACGGGCAGACCCCCGACGCCGTGCTGCTTGGTGGCGACGCGGCGGCGCAGATGCGTTTGTTGGTAGACTACTTGATGCACCTTGGCCTGCAGCCCGTGCGCCTTCCGGTGGTCGCGACCGCAACAGACGCGCCCGCCATCGACGCGCCCGCCATCGACGCGCCCGACACCGACACGGAGGCCCCATGAGCCCCGAAATGCCCAAATCTGGCGCGGCCGCGTCCTCCGACGGTCTCGCAGGGCGAGTGTCGCCCGCTTCGTCGACCGCATCCACCCTGCCGCCCCGGCCGATCGCCTTCGAGGACGGCACGGTCCCCGACGACCACCTGTGGGGGCGGCGCGATTGGCTCACACGCTTTGGCTGGACCGCCGTCCTCGGCTCCTTGGGTATTGGCACCCTGGCCTTCGTTCGACTCCTGTACCGCCGCGCGCCGATTGAAGCGCCGACCCTCTTTCAGGCCGGTCGCGTGGTCGACTACGCGGCCAACTCCGTCAGCGACCGCTACATGGCTGACTGGCGCGTCTTCATCGTCCGCGACGCCGGCAGGTTGTTCGCGATCTACGGTCGCTGTACCCATCTGGGCTGTACGCCGCGGTGGAAGGGCCGCGACCACAAATTCAAATGTCCCTGCCATGGCTCGGGATTCACCCGCGCCGGCGTCAACTTCGAGGGGCCGGCCCCGCGCCCCCTGGAGCGCGCCCGGGTGTGGCAGGATCGAGACGGCCGCTTGTGGGTTGACGTTGCGAGACGCTACCGCCACGACCAATGGGAACTGCCAGGCGCCTGCATCGAGCTGGGGCCCGAGGAGCGCAACGCATGAGCGAGCGGCGTGACGAGCCCGCGAACGGCGCACCCGATGACCGGTCTGGCGACGACGTCGCGCGCGGCCCTGAGGCTGGCGGCGTCGACAGCGACGGCGGCTCGATCGGGCCGATGGGGCCGAGCGGGCCGATCGGCGCGCGACCCGGGCTGTGGCGGCACGTCTACGCCTCGATCTTCCGCCACCGTTTCGACGACACCCGCCGCAACCGGATGTTGCAGATCACCTCCAACTCGTTCCTGCACCTCCACCCCGCGACCACCCGCCGCCATGGCCTGCGCCTGCGCTTCACCTGGGGTATGGGCGGGGTGAGCTTCCTTGTCTTCTTGGTGACCCTCGTCACCGGCGTCGTGCTGATGTTCTACTATCGGCCGACCGCCTTGTTCGCCTACCTGGACATGAAGAACCTCGAACACGAGGTGCCCTTTGGCATGATCATGCGCAACATGCACCGCTGGGCGGGCCACGCGATGGTCATCACCGTCTGGCTGCACATGCTGCGCGTATTCCTGTCGGGTTCGTACAAATCGCCTCGTGAGTTCAACTGGTTCGTCGGCGTGTGGCTGCTGACGTTCACGCTGCTGCTGTCGTTCACCGGCTACCTGTTGCCGTGGGATCAGCTCGCTCAGTGGGCGGTGACCGTCGGCACCAACATGGCCGCGGCGGCACCGTTCCTGGGCCACGAAGGGCCGGGCGCAGGGCTCACCGGGGTCACCGACCGAACCGACATCCGCGCGCTCTTGCTGGGCGGCCCGCAGGTCGGCGATCCGGCGATTCTGCGCTTCTACGTTCTGCACTGCGTCTTCCTGCCGTTGATCCTCAGCGTGCTCCTGGTGGTCCACTTCTGGCGGGTGCGCAAGGACGGCGGTATCTCCGGGCCGCCCGAGCCGGTTGAAGAGGCGGCGACCTTGGAATCAGTCGCCGCCACGACTGCGGCGCAGACAGCGGCGGAGACGGCCGGGGCGACAGGGTCGCCCGCGGTGACGCCAACGGGAGGCAGCTAGCACCATGGAACAGCTGCTTTGGATACTCAGTCAGCCGGACTACCTGCCCATCGTCGCGATGGTCGGCGCGCTCGCGTACCTTCTGACCGTGTGGTGGAAGCAAGCGCGACGCCACGATCGCCTTCGCAAGGAAGATGGCACGGAAGGAATCGCCCGCGACATGCGGCGCTGAGGAGGACGACGCCCTGGAGCCGAACACCCCAAACGCAGAGCCCGTTTCGCCGGTCTCGCCGGTCTCGCCGGTCCCGCCGGTCCCGCCGGTCCCGCCGGTGCCGGCGGATCTGCGTCCCGACCGGGTCACGACCTGGCCGCACCTCGTGCGAATCGAGCTGCTCGCGTCGTTGGTGACGATGATCGTGTTGACGGTGTGGTCGATCGTCGTCAACGCGCCGCTTGAGGGGCCCGCCGACCCGAACCGCACCCCCGATCCATCCAAGGCGCCGTGGTACTTCCTCGGCCTGCAAGAGCTGCTCGTCTACTTCGACCCATGGATCGCTGGCGTGATGATCCCCCTGATGATCATCGGTGGCCTGTGCGCCATTCCGTATCTCGATCGGAACCCCCGCGGCAACGGCTACTTCACAGTGAGCGAACGGCCCTTCGCGATCAGCGCTTTCCTCTTCGGTTTTCTGGGCCTGTGGGTCGTGCCAATCCTGATCGGCGTCTTCTGTCGGGGGCCCGGTTGGAACTGGTACTGGCCCTGGGAGTCCTGGGACATCGTCAAGCCGGTCGACATGACCAGTCTCAACCTGTCCGACCTCTTTGGTGTCGCCGACGGCCTCGCGGCGTTCCTTTTCGGCGCGGTTGTCGTCGTTGGCTGGTACGGCGCGGGCGTGATCCTGTGGTGGCGCAAGCGCGCGACCCCTGCGTTCGAGACCCTCGGCGGTTGGCGCTACGCGTGGACGGCCTTCTTGTTCCTGAGCATGGCGGCGATCCCGGTCAAGATGGCGCTGCGGTTGGCTTGGAACGTGAAGTACGTGTGGGTGACGCCCTGGTTTAATTTGTGAGTTTGGGGAATCGAGCGCGGATGGGCGGGCTCATTTTCTTTTGGGGGGACGGGGCTCGTCCCCCAGCGGCAAGAAGCGTGGTTCTTGCCGCTTCCCCACTGCGTGCGGGCGGCGGAGCCGCCCTTGGCGCGCACCGGCCCGGTGTCAGGCGGTGACAATTGTACAATTTCGGCGTGGTGTTTGCGGCCGTCGAATGACTTGATTTTGGGGGATCAGGGTGTCGGGGCGGGCGCGGCGTCGGTTTGTTTGGGGGTGTGGGCGACGCCGTAGAGCCAGGTTCCGATCAGGATGCCAG
>CALGHC010000432.1 GCA_937915965.1 uncultured Myxococcales bacterium | reverse complement strand
GTGACGAATGGGCGCTTGATGTCGGCCAGCGGGCCGTCGCAGCGCGACTGCGAGAACACCAGATCTCCTTCGAGTTCGAGGAATTCGATGGTGGCCATCTCGGCATCGATCACCGCATCGAGGCGAGCCTTCGCCGAATCAGCGCGGTCCTGCGCGGCGCGGCGCCTGAGCTGGCGGAGGCCTTCAATGGCTGAAGATGCATCCATCGCCCCGGGCACAGAGATCCAGGTTGGCGCGCCCAAGGACGAGCTGTCGCCGCATCTGGAGTTGGGACTGCGTGACGTCCTTCAGGATCTGCACGCCGACATCGCTTTTGCCTACGTTCCCATGGTCGCCTTCCCCGGCCGGTCGGCCACCAAGGTGCTCGTCGTGTTCTTGCGCGGCAAGACCGACGTCGACGCTGCGCTGGCCCGGATTGGCGACGCGGTCGGGGATCTGGTCGAGCGGTTGACGGCGGACCACGGCAAATCGGCTGTGGAGGACCTTGATTTGTTGCCCGTTTCGTTGGCGAGGCCGCTCGACGGGCTGGCTCAGGCTGTCTTGCTGACCGACACGATGTTGCACGTCAACGACAGCGAGGCGTGGCGGCGCGCCCGGCGACCACCGGCGTGGTGGCGTCGCCTGTGGCCGTTCGCCTCCGGCCGATAGACGCGCGTGGAATGGCCGGAACGGCTGTCGTCAGGGTCGCTTCGGTCGTGCAGAGATCGGCGTCGCTCCGGGCGGAGCGGGCGGCGTCCAGACGCTGGTCATGAAGGCGATCGCGCGGTCGCTCTTGGCGCCCGGCGCCGCGCCGGCGTGCCACAACAGGACAACCGCGGCAGCGCTCGCCGCGGCGATCGCGATGGCGGTCGCGGGCCGCGATCGGACGAGAAGGCCGGTCGTCGGCTCGCCGTCGTCGCCATTGGACATCAAGCCGACGATCCAAAGCGCCCCGGCGAGCAAGGCGACGAAGTAGGGCAGGGCGCTCCATGGTCCAGGAACGCCGGCGGCCATTGCCGGATTGGCGAAGACCCAGCCGTGGGCCAGCAGCGGTCCAACCGCCTCGGCCAACGGGTTGTAGAGGTCCATGGGAAAACCCTGGCTCACCGCCGACGCGCTGCCAGTCGTCGCGATCGCCGCGACGGCCAGCACGGCGAAGAGCGCCTCGGTCGCGCTTCGCCAACGCGCACCGAGCTGGGCGATGCCGTGAGCACACGCGATTGCGGCGAAGGGCACGAGCGGTGTGATGTAGCGAGGGCCTACCACCCAGCCGCCGCGCCAGAGGCTGTGACTCGTTTGAAACACCAGGAAGTACAAGACGATCACGGCGGCGACCACACCCTCTGCCCGGGGTGTCAGCCAGCGCTCGGGATCGACCAGGCTGGCCGCCTTGGCTGGTGAACCGGGGCCGTTTGCGGCCGCGCCTCGCTGTCCGTCGTGATCGCCTGCCGCGGCCTGGGCCCGACCTCTCAGACCGATCAGCCCCATGAAGGCGAGCGCGCACCAGGGCGCCCAGAACCACAGCCCAGTAAACGGTGAGATCAATGAGCCGTAGAGCTTGTCGGCGTCGGGCAGGCTGATACCAAAGAAGCCCGGAGCGATGTCGCGGACAAATCCGGGGTTCTCCAGGTGCGCGTACGGCAGCTCCCAGGGGGTGCCGAAGGCGCTCCAGTTGAACGCCGCGAGCAACGCAACGGGCGCCGCGCCGCCAATCGCCAACCAGGTCAGGTCTGCGAGCCGGCGACGGCGCAGGACAAGCCACGCGACCAGCAAGATCGCCGCCGGAGCGGCAGGGAACTCAATGCAGACGGCCGCGCCGGCCGCGAGGCCAGCGACCGCGATGGCACCCCGACTTGGCGCGGCGCCCGCACGAACGATCGCGGCGAAGAGCAGCAGCAGCGCCAACCCCGAGGGCTGGTGGCCAGCGAACATCTGGCCGTAGGTCAGCGACAGGCTGCCCAGGGCGGCGGCGAGGGTCGCAGCCAGTGCGATGCGAGGGCGCCCAGTGGCGGCGGTCAGGTGGCCGGCGAGCCAACTCCAGGCGACCAACGTTGGCAGGACGACGCACCAGAAGCGCAGCCACCACACTGTCGCCCCCCTTGACGGCGTGCCTTGACCGCTCAACCTCCACGCCCACAACTGAGCCGCATAGAAAGGCACGCCGAATAGCGAAGTGCCGGGTGCCTTGCCGGGGTACAGCTTGCCAGAGCAGTCCGGCGGCGCTTGGCTCGGATCGGCGCACGCAAGCGCCTTGTCGTTGACCCAACCCCAATCGGCGAGAATCGGTCCGCTGTCCACGCGGCGCCCGCCGACCATTGCCCGCTCGCCGATCGCAAACGTGCCGTGCTCGACGATGCTGCGGACCATGTAGATGCGAACATTCTCGTTGGGGTTGTTGGTTCGCTCGGACCAGGGGAACAGCCAGCAATAAGCCAGGACGCACACCCCCAGCAACAGCCAACGACTGGCGCGCGGCAGGCGCGCGGGCGCGGCCCCGGCGATCGGCTCATTCATGCCGGCGATCTCGTTCCCCTTGGTCTCCATCAACCGCCGCCCACGAAGCGGACGATCTCGATCCGGTCGCCGTCGGCGATCACGCAGCCGCGATGATCGGCGCGCCGCACTACCTTGCGATTTCGCTCCACTGCCACGCCCGCCGTGGCGATGTCGAGCAGATCGAGCAAGCCGGCGATGGTCGTGCCGGCCGCGACGTCGCGGATCGCGCCGTTGACGACGACCTGAATTGGCATCTCCGTCGGAGGTATCGCAGCACCTTGGGCCATCAGACGTCCTTCTTGCGTTTGTTGCTGTGCTTGCGCCAGCCCGGCGCGAGGCCGAGCGCGAGGCCGACGATCGGCCACGCCAACACGTAGATCTGGGTATAGCCCATGAAGTAGTCGACCATCGAGTGCAGGCCGAAACCCAGGATCGCGACCGAGGCGGCAAGTCCCGCAATCGGTACCGTCCCGGCTGCGATCAGGATCTGTGCAACGCTGGCGAGACAGACTCCGCCCAGGAGGCCCAGCACGATCAACCCGACGAGTCCGAGGTTCGCGGCGGTCTCCAGGATGATCGAGTGCGAGCGAGCGCGTCGGTCCCATGCGCGTCCCGGGACCTTGCTGCGGTACGCCATGCGGAAGCGGTCCGCGCCGTGGCCGAGCACGGGTCGCTCGGCGAAGAGAGCGAGCGCAGCCTGCCAGTAGTGCTTCCGGTCCAACTCCAGTGCGCGCTTTGCCTGCGAGCCGCCGGGGCTCTCGACGTGTCTTCGAGGAGGCAGGCTTGTCTCGCTTGCCCTCGACTCCAGGGCTTCGCCGCGGGGAACCGAGATGCAGCGCAGTCTACCCAACTGGTTGCCGACGGCGCTGAGCCAGATGACCTCGTGACGGCGGATGTCGAAGACCGCCGTGAACGAGCCCGGCGTCTCGGGCAGCCGTGCGGGCACCCACAGCCGCGCGCTGCGCCCCGCGATGACCTTGGCTAGAGGGAGCCATTGCCGTCCGCTGGTCGGCTTGCCCTCTTCGGGCCAGAACTCGAAGGAAAGAGACGCTGGGGCCTGGCGGTTGGCGATGGGCCACTGGCCGACATTCTGCAGGGTCAACGGGATCTTGATGGTCTCGCCGGCGTGGCCGAGACAAGGGCCGTCGAAGACATAGCGTACCTTGTAGCTGCGCAGCTCCATGCCGAAACGCGCCCGCATATCCGGATTGCCGAAGTACGCTGTCAACACTGCTGCGGCGTGCAGTGCGGCGATCCCGAAGAGCATGCGGCGATGGCGGTGGCGCAGGGCTGCTCCCGCGAGGATCGCCGTGGCCAACGCACCAGCCGCGAGGCCAGCGCGCGAATAGGTCAGGCTCAGCAGAACCGACAGAGCGATCAGCCAGATCACCCCCAGCACGCGCCAGCGCCGCGCGACGCCGCTGCGGGCCAGCGCGACGGCGAGGAAGGGCACGGTCAACTCGAAATACGCCGCGCAGGTGTTGGCATGGGAGAAGACGGTGGCCAGCCGCTGCTCGCCCAGCATCCAGGTTGGCGCCTTGCGAAACAGCGCCAGGAAGGGCTCGAAGTCCTGGCCAGTGGCTCGCTCGGCGATCGCGATCGCAGAGATTACGCTCAAGCCCGCGAGCAGACCCCCAATCAGACGGCGCCGAAAGACCGGCACATCGGCGAGCAGCGCGGCGATCAGGGCGAGACCAGCGCTGACCGCGACCCGCAGGCCGAACTTGAAGGCTTCGGTGCGGGCCTCCGTGGCCCACGCCGCGCTCGCGAGGTGGACCGCCGCCCAAGCGATCAAGGCGAGGCTCACCGGGCTGGTCAGCAAGGCCCGGATGGCGGCGCCGTCGGCGTGCCGCCAGCGCAGGGCGACAGCGGTTGAACCGACCACGAGCGCGAGCACCGCGACCAGCTCGATCGCCGACACCTGCATGCCGCCGATCGGCAGCATCCCCTCGCGCAATTCCAGCGGGCCGAAGAGGGCGAGGGTGCCCATCGCCAGCCCTGCGTAGGCGGTCCACGCCGCGGCGAACGGGTCGGCAGAGGTGTCGGGGCGTTCACTCTGCATGGGAGGTCGCCAGGTTGGGAGGCAGCGGCGCCCGGTTCAGACCGCGGTGGACGAGCACGAGGCAGGCGGCGAGCAGCGCCAGCTCGGTCAATGCCGTCGCCCAGGCGGCGCCGACACCACCGTAGCGTGGGATCAAGACCAGGTTCGCGGCGACGTTGACGCCGATCAGCGCGATCGACAGCAGCATCTGCATGCGCACCAGACCGAGCGCGACAAGCATATGGGTTTCAAGGTAATTCACAAAGGTCAGCACGACGCAAGGCGCCAGCGCCTGCAACATCGGCGCGGTGCCGGCGAATCGCGGGCCGAGTATTGCCGTGAGCCAATGAGGAATCACGGCCAGCGGCACCGCGGCGGCGAGGCCGACGATGACGAGCAGGCGCAGGGCAGTACGATGGAGGCGGCGGCTCTCAACGCGGTCACGGACCAGCGCTTGTGACAACGCGGGAAAGGTCGCGGCGAGTAAGATCGACGGCACGACGGCCAGCAGCTCGAGCGCCTTGTAGCCCGCCGCGTACAGTCCCGTCTCGGTGTCACCGCGCAGCTCGCGCAGCATGACGATGTCGACCTTGTAGTAGATCAGGCTGGCGACAATCGCGATGCCGAGCGGCAGGACCTCGCGTCGGAAGCGCACAAGGTTCGCGCGCGACAGGCCCGGCCGCGGGCGCGTGACCCGCAGCAGAAGGCGACCCGACCAAACCAGCGCCAGGCACGCCGCGGCGACCGTGCTCAGCGCGTAGGCGATCAGGATTTCGGCCTCTCCCGATTCGCCGGGTCCCGCCGTCAGTCCCCGCTCCCACACGACCGCTGCTCCGGCCAACACGGCGCAACCAATGACGAACTGCAGCATGGCGTGGAAGCTGTTGGCGCGGGCCTCGAGCGCGAGATCCTGCACGCCGCGGAAGACGTGATTGATCGCCTCAAGCGTCGAGCTGCCCAGGGCAGCGAATGTGCAGATCGCCAGCGCCGCGGCGACGACCGGCTCATCGCGGTGCCACCACACCAGCCCCGCCATCGCGGCGAGGTAGAGGAGAGAGAGGGCACCCTTGAGCGTGAGGACTTCGCCGATGAGCTGCGGGTCGGGCCTGCCGGTCCGTGCTGTCTCCCGTGCGATGAAGAGCGCCAGGCCGAGGTCGGTGCCTTGGACGAGAAGGAGGGCCCAGGTGAGGGCGAAGCTGTAGCGGCCCCAGCCCTCTGCGCCAAGCAGGCGCATCGCCAGGACGATGACACCCAAGCGCAGGAGCTTCTCGACGACGACGCTGCCGCCCTTCCAGGCGAGGTTGCGGCGAATGCCCGGCGTGAACGGCAGGCGAGCGCCAAGACCGGCGCGCGAGGCTGTGGCCTGGAGCGCGGCCGGCGGCGTTGGCGCGTCGACAGCCATCAACCAGCCCGCACCAGCGCCGTGCGCGCCGCGATGGCCTCGACAACAGTCGCTGTGATCCGCTCGACAAAGGCGGACCGATCAAATGCCCGCGCGTGCGCCCGGCAGGCGTCTCGGGACAGTCCGGCGGCCTCCAGCTTGGCGACAGCGTGGGCCAACCCTGCCGCGGTGGGGTCGTCGAAGAAGATGCCCGTCTTGCCGTCGACTACCGTCTCGAGCGCGCCGCCCTTGCGCAGGGCTACCACCGGCACGCCCGCCGCCTGGGCTTCGACCGGTACGATCCCAGCGTCTTCCTCGCCCGGGAAGGCCAGCAGGCGCGCGCCGGCGTACCACGACGGAAGGTCGGCCTCGCTCACCCGACCAACCATTTCGACATTGCCGGGGGCAAGACGCTGCAGTCTCTCGCGCTCTGGCCCGTCTCCGACGACGACCAGCCGTCGATCGGGCATGCCCCGCCAGGCTTCAATCGCGAGGTCGACGCGCTTGTAGGGCACCAACGCGCTGAGCACGAGGTCGTAGTCACGCTTCTCGCCGCTGCTACGTCCAGCCGCTTCGAAGCGGTCGCACTCTGCTGGCGGATGCACGACTACAGGTTCGCGATCGTAGAAGCGCCGAATCTTGTCCGCGGTGTTGTGGCTGTTGGCGACGAATCGGTCGACCCGGCCGACGGTCGCTCGGTCCCAGTCGCGCAGCCACCGCGCCGCGTAGTGCAACGCGGGTCGAGCGAGGCCGAGGATGGGGTGGGAGCCGTCGATGTAGTCGTCGGTGCGGTCCCAGGCGTAGCGAACGGGCGTGTGGCAGTAGCAGACATGGGTCGCGCCCGCTGCGGAGATGACGCCCTTGGCGACGCAGTGGCTTGACGACACGACCAGGTCGAATCCAGTCAGGTCCAGAGACTCGATCGCGGTTGGGTAGAGTGGCAACAGCCATCGGTGGCGCTGGTGTGCCATCGGCAGGCGGTCGGTGAACGCGCTGATGTGGCGCATCGCCTCGATGCGCGGCGTGGCGACCCCTGGTACGCGGATCAGGGTGTGCACGGTGGCGTCCGGGAAGATCTCGCAGAGCGCATCGAGGACCCGCTCGCCGCCGCGCAGGGTGACCAGCCAGTCGTGGATCAGGGCGACGCGCAGACCCGCGAGCGGCTGCGCTAGCGCTCCATCGTCACGGATGGCGCTTGGACCCGGGGCGGTCTTTCGAGGGCGACGGGACAAAGCCTGGCCTCGCGGCGGGGGACGAAGGGGCCGGGATTGTAGAGCACGACGCTCGGCCCGTCATCTGGGCCGGCCGCACGCCGCCGTCGCGTCACCACCACCTGCCGACAACGGCGTCTAGCCACCCACGATGGGTTGCACACCTGCCGCGGCGCCGTCACCAGCGCGCAGCGCACCGGCATAGTCGGCGACGCGCAGGTTGGCGAGTACGTCGCGCAGCATCGGCGTGGGGACCGCCGAAAAGTTCAACCGCTCAGGCACCGCGAAGAAGTTGAATCCCTTGTCGATCGAACGGCGAAACCACGCCTCGTCAAAGAAGCCCTGTTCCACGGCGAAGCGGTAGTAGGCCGTGCCCGGAAGGTAGAGCAGGTTGGACCAGGAGGCGGCGTCGACCAGGCCACGTTCGATCCAGTCGTGGACCTGGGCGACGTCGTGCATCAACTCAGTCACGGTCTGACCTGGGAAGCCCGTCATCATGTAGAGGTGCACTTTCAAGCCGACCGACTGGAAGTGCGCCCACAGCGCCTCGACCTGCCCGATCGTGAACTTGCGGAAGAGCTTCTTGTCGTCGAAGCGCGGCGAGAACGTCTCAAGAGAGATCGTCACGAGCTCTGTGCCCGCAGCCATGAGCTTCTCGATGAAGGCGGCGTCAGGGGCTTTGCCCTTCATGTAGACCGGCAGGTAGGTCGAGTTCGGGTGTGTCAGCAAGATGTCGCCGCCGACTTCCGTGCGGTAGTCGGCGAGCAGCGAGACCAGCTCCCGATCCTGCGCGTGCAGGCAGAAATTTTCTGAAATATTGTAGAAGATTCGGATTCCGCGTTCGTATTCCCAGCGGATGTCGCCCATCAGGCGCTCAAGCCCGACGGGGCGCATGTCCGGCGTGAAGTGGCTGCCGCAGAAGCGGCACGCGAGCGGGCAGCCGCGGGTGGCCATCAAAGGGGCAGAGTGCAGGGCAGGCGCGTTGCCCTTGTAGAGGTGGTCCTTGGGGGACTCGGTCAGGATGATCTCGCGGTAGCGGAACGAGCCATCGGGCTTGAAGAGCACGAGGTCCTTGGCGAACGAACCGCCCAGCTTCGCTTCGGGCCAGGCCTTGGGCTGCGACGGGTTGAGCGTGCCGCGGGTGAAGATGCCAGGGAGCTGCTCGGGGTCAACGCTGTCGACGCGCCTGGTCAAAGCATCGATCAGCCGGATGATCGCTTGCTCACCTTCGCCCTGCACGAGGTAGTCGACGGCCTCGTTGTCGAGGTGCCAGTGCGGCATCAGCGAAGCATGCCGACCGCCCACTACGATGACTGCGTTTGGCAAGGTCCGCCGAACCAGCCGCAGGGCGTGCTCCGTCGCCGGGAAATCGCAGGTGAACATCGACGTCAGCAGGACAGCGTCGGGCGCGGTCGCGCCCAGCCATGTCGCGACGTCCGCATCGGCCGCACCCTTGTAGAACAGGTGTTCGTTGAACTTGCTGACCGCGTCACCGTGTTCACAGGCGATGTCGAAGAAGTGCAGGTCGTCGTAGCCGCCGTCGCGCAGCGCACCAAGGATCGCGAGTGCGGTGGTCGAGACGTTGAACGAGTGCGCCGCGTCGAGGGCGTCGCGCGGCATCAACTGTCCTGGCTGCAGGAACGCGATCCGGGGCTGTTGGGGCAGGCCACGCTTCATGCGTTCAGTGTGCAGGCGGGCTTGATCGGGGTCAACTTGCCCGGTCGCTCTGCCCGCCTTCTGCCGCGCTCGCCCCGCGCCCATCTCCCCGCAGATGCTGCACAATCTCTGAAGCACCGCAAGACGTGGCGGCCCGCGGGCTCGTCAGTCGCCGCGGCCGCCTGGCCACACCCTGTCCATTGCCGGTACGAACGACTATCTTGAACGGACGACAGAAGGAGCAAGCATGCAGTACGACGTTTTGGTGATCGGAGCTGGTCCGGCGGGGGTTGCCGCCGCCATCTCCGCGTCGCGGGCGGGCGCACGGACGCTTCTGGTTGAACGCTACGGTGCTGCCGGTGGCGCGTTTTCGATGGGGCTGGCGCTGACTCCAGTCGGCTACGAGCCCTTCAAGTATTGGGCGACGTCGACCGATCCAGACGGCTGGGCCGTGCAGGGTATCGCTCGCGAACTATTCGATCGCATGGTCGCCGAGGACGCGGTCTGCAAACCGGTCTGGGACGTCGAGACCTGCAAATGGGTGATGGACCGGCTGCTCGTCGATGCTGGCGTCGACATCCTCTTCCACTGCCGCTTCATCGACGTAGTGCGCAGCGGCGCTCGGGTCACCGGCGCGGCGCTGGCGACCAAGCGCGGTCGTCTTGAGGTCGCCGCCAAGGTGACCATCGACTGCTCGGGCGATGGCGACGTCTTCGATGCCGCCGGATGCGCCTTTGACGTGGGCCGCGAAGAGGACGGCAAGCCGCAGCCCATGCTGCTCGCGAGCATCTTCGGCAACGTCCATCTGCCCTACACCCCCGAGATGACCTACCCCGAGATGATGGGCTGGAGCCAGCAGAACGTCTCGCCCCTGCTCGACGCGGCGTGGCAGCGCGGCGACATTCCCCCCGTGATGCTCGGCATCATGTTCCCACGCGTCGTGCGGGGGGGCATCTTGCGCGATCAGGTGTGGTGCAGGCTGGTGCAACACTGGTGCGATCCGACCGATCCTCGGGCGATCAGCTGGGCGGAGATCGAGACGCGCGACGGTCTGCGCAAGGTCCACGATTGGATGCGGGCGAACGTGCCGGGCTTCGAGAACTCGGCGTTGTTGCAGACGTCAGCGCAGACCTGGCCTCGCGAGGCCCGGCGTCTGCGCGGCGTCTACACCCTGACCGAAGACGATGTGCGCGCTGATCGCAAGAGCGATCTTGGGATCGCGAAGGGCACGTGCTTTCTCGAGGCTCATTCGGCGACACCGGGCGATCCGCGCCAGGAGAAGGGGCTCGATTGGAAGAGCCGCGAGTCGTTGATCTGGAAGGACGTCGACTACGACATCCCCTATGGTGCGCTGGTACCGGTGGATGCGGACGGGATCCTCGTCGCGGGCCGATGCATCTCGGCCACCCACATCGCGCAGTCGTCCGCGCGCATGCAGGCGACGTCCATGGCGCTGGGCGAGGCTGCCGGTCTCGCCGCGGTCCTGTGTGCCGATCAGGACGTCGCCCCGCGCGACCTCGACGTCGCCGCGTTGCGCAATCGGTTGCGCGGCCAGGGAGCCCGCGTCTAGACTGCGCGGCCCTCGCTCCCCCCGGAAGGCAAAACCCGCGCCGTCGCAGCGCCCCCCGCCGCGCCTGAGCCCAGACCTGGAGAGCACGCATGGATCAGCTCGTCTTTGTACACAACACCCTTGCCCACGGCGGTCGCCACCACGCGCTGCTCGGCGAGAATCTCTTTGCCGGACGCGCCAGCGTCAAAGGCGTCGCCTTCTCGTTGGATCACAAGGGTGAGCCCGACGCCGCGCTGGCGGTACGTGGCGGCGGCGACGCTTGGGTCGCCGGCGAGCTGTACTACGGCGACGACACGCTGCTCGCCTCGCTCGACAACCACTACGGACCAGATTTCGAGCGCCGCCGCTGGCGGGTTCGACCCGGTTCGGAGGGGCAGCCCGTTGACGCGTGGCTGTGGACGTGGTCGGGAGACTGGACCGGCGCTTGGAAGGGCGAGACGCTGCTGTCTGGTGGTGCGCTGCCGCGAGAGGCTGGCCAGCTCAGCCCGACATGCTGGTATTTCGGCTATGCATCCAACATGTTCGACTTCAGCGAGCGCCGAGAACTCGTGACGTACGATTGCAAGCTCGGCCACGTCGACGGGTGGCAGGTCGCTTTCGCCAAGGACAGCCAGGTCGAGCGCTTCACCTACGTCACGATCCTGCCGCGCCGTGACGGCATCGTCCGCGGTGCGCTCTACCGCATGAGCAACCTTGAGATGGAAGCGTCCCTCGATCCACAGGAGAAGGAAGGCCGTCACCTCGTGCGCAAGACCTACCAGGTCGCGCTTGACGATGGATCTGGCCGGTCGGTCTGGGCCGAGATCTACCGCACGCTGCCGCGCTGGTGGATCTGGGGCAACACCTCGCACCCAGCGAATACCGACAAGATCATCACCGGCGCGCGCAAGATCGGTCTGGACAAGGACTACGTCGACTGGCTTGAGCAGTTCGTTCGGGTCCCGTGCAACCCCGACGACTACGACCTCGATCTGCACGACCTGCTGCCCTAGCGTCACTCACCGTCGGAGACCTCCATGGGCCGCGCCCCCGCACCGCACTACCTCAGGCCGGCCTCGGTGGCCGAGGCGCTGGCGCAGCGAGCGGCCCACCCCGGCTCGGTCTGGCTGGGCGGAGCGACGCTGATGCTCGGCGGGCTGGCCGGTCCCCGGCCGGATGTGATCATCGATCTTTGCGACGCTGGCCTGGGGCGCTTGGACGTCGGTACCGACCGCGTGCACATCGGCGCGACCGTCACGGTCGATCGCCTCGCTCGCTGCGAGGCGCTCGCCTCGCCGGAGCTCGCCGCGCTTCACGACGCAGTTTGCGGCTTCGTGCCGCGCGCGGTCCGCCGCATTGCGACCCTTGGTGGCAATGTCGGCCAGGGGTTCGGCTCGTTGATCGCGCCAGTCGCCTTGCTCGACGGCGAGGTCGAGTTGGTCGGCCCTGCGGGAGCGCGCACGGCAACGGTCGCTACCCTGCAGCGCGGTGCCGACGAGCTGATCGTCGGTTTTGGGCTGCGAGGTCGTCCGGGCGAGGTGACCGGTTTCGACAAGATCCGTCGCACTCCCCTCGGTCCTGGCCTGGTCACGGTCGCGGCGGCGCTCGGTCCGGCGGGAGTTCGCCTCTTTGTCGGTGCTCTCTCGATGCGCGTCCAAGGTTTCGACTTTCCGGGCGCCGGCGTCGACGACGTCGACGAGGTGGCCGCCACTGTCGACGCTGGCCTCCAGGCTGTCTTCGATGACCCGCGCGCGTCGGCCTTGTACCGCCGCGCCATGGCAGGGGAGTTGGTCCGCCGCCTGCTTCTCCGCCTGTCGAGGCCGCCATTGGCCCCGACTATCGCCAGCCACCGGCCGGTTCTGCCGCCTGATCGGTTCGCTGGGCCTGCGGGGGCTTCTCCGTCGGGCGTTTCTTCGCCGGGGGTTTCTCCGCCGGGGGCTTCTCCGTCGGGGGCTTCTCCGCCGGGGGCTTCTCCGCCGGGGGCTTCTCCGTCGGGGGCTTCTCCGTCGGGTGGCTCACTGCAACGAGTCGTCTGGACGGCGATTGTCGACGGCGTCGAGCGCGAGGCCGCCATCCCAGCGAACGCATCCCTCGCCGAGGCCCTGCGGGCAGCGGGCTCCCTGGCCTTGAAGATCGCCTGCGGCGAGGGCACATGCGGGGCATGCAGCGCGGTCGTCGACGGCGACCACATTCACTCATGCGTTGTTCCCGCCATGCGCTACGTCGGCGCCTCCGTGACAACGGCGGCTCGACATGCCGACGGACCCGTCGTGACTGCGCTCGTCACAAGCGGTGGTCTTCAGTGCGGATTTTGCACGCCGGGCATGGTGGTCGCCGTGCACGCGTTGGTCGATCGCGACGATGTGCAGGCGACACCAGCGGGGCTGCGGCGCGGACTCGATGGCAACCTGTGTCGATGCACCGGCTACGGTCTCCTCGTCGAGGGGGCCGCGAACGGGCTCCAGGCACTGCGAGAAAGGGCCCTGCTGGCGCGGTCTGCTGCGGTCAGCGCGGCACTCACCGCCACGGCCGCCGGCTCGGCCGATGGTTCAGCGAAGGATCGCTCATGAGCCTATTGGGCCAGCGGGCGCCGCAGATCGATGCCCTCGACAAGGCGTCCGGGCGAACCCGTTTTCTCACCGACCTCGATCTTCCCGGCCTCGCGCACGCCGCCGTCGTGCGCAGCCCACACGGTCACGCCCGGGTCGACGCGATCGACATCGACGGCGCTCTCTCGCTCGAGGGCGTCCTCGCCGTGGCCACCTGTTTTGACACCGATGTGCGCGCGATCCCGGGCGAAAATTTCTACGACCGCCGTCTCAGCCAGCGTCCGGTCTTCTTCAGCGAGCCGCCCTTCTGCGGCGCGCCTGTCGCCGCCGTCCTCGCCGAGACCGAGGAGCTCGCTCGCGCTGCCGCCGCGGCGGTGCGTGTCACCTACACCGAGTTGCCGGTCGTCGTAGCGCTTGACGCCGCCCTGGGCGAGGACGCGGTTCCCGCCCACCTCGGCGCCTCGAACCTCGCGCTGCCGTTCGGGCCGGTCGCGTTTGATCAAGGCGACGTGGACGCCGGATTTGCCGGCGCCGCACGCGTCTTTGACGACACATTCGGAACGCCGACCGTGCAAGCAGCTGCTTGGGAACGCTATGCCGTCCTTGTCGAGCCGCAGCCGGGCGGTGGTCTGACTGTCTACAAAGGTGTGCCCGACCCCTTCGAGTTGCGCGCCCAGCTCGCCGACTGGCTCGGTCTCGACCACAGCGCTGTGCGGGTCATCTGCCCGCCGGTCGGCGGCGGCTTCGGCAGCCGCATGGATGACCTTGAGTTCATCGCCGCGGTGCTTGCTTTGCGAGCCGGCCGGCCGGTGCGTTGTGTGCTGCGCCGCAGCGAGGGTTTCCTTGCCGGGCGCGTGCGCCACGGCGCTCGGATTCGGGTGCGCAGCGCGCTTGATCGCGACGGACGTCTGATCGCCCGCACCATGGACGCCTGGTACGATGTTGGCGGTCACCTCGATCTGGGTCCCTACGTCATCTTGCGTGCGCTTCGATCGCTGGTCCTCTACCAGGCGCCAGCGCTGCGCTTCCGTGGTCACCTCGTCTATACGAACAAGCCGGTCGCCGGAGCGACACGCGGCTTTGGTAATCCGCAAGCGACGTTCGCGGTTGAGGTCCACACCGATCGCATCTGCCGCGAGCTGGGAATCGACCCGTTCGCCTTCCGACGCGGCCACGGGCTGGCGGCCGGCAGCGCCAACGCGTCGGTCGGCAGGGTCGACACCACGACCGGGCGCTTCGAGACGGTTGGCGCGCGGATCTCGTCGTGCGAGCTCGGCGCGTGTCTCGATCAGATCGAACGGTCCCTGGGCGACGGCACAACCCCAGCCGCCGACGCCGGCATGCTACGTGGGACCGGCGTCGCCATGGCCATGCACACCTCCGGCAAGGGACGCAAGGAGGTGTCGACCGCCCTGGTCCGGCTGGAGTCCGACGGGATGCTCACGGTGTTGTCTGGTGCCCCCGATCAGGGAGGCACTGGCGTCGCGACCACGCTTGCCCGCATCGCTGCCGATGTCCTCGAACACGACCCGACGCGCGTCACCGTCGGTCTCGGCGACACCGCGGATGAGCTCGAGGACAGCGGGGCGCACGCCTCGGGTCGTACATTTGTCGCGGGCGAGGCGGTCCATCGCGCTGCCTGCGCGGTCCGTGATCGCCGCGCCGCCGGCGAGCCCCTTCCGCTGGAAGCGACGGTGCGTCACAAGCCGGTCGGAAACGCTCCGCCGTTCGCCGCGTGCGGCGCAGTTGTCGACGTATCGGCCGCGACGGGCGCGACCCGGGTGGTGCGCTTGATTGTCGCCGTCGATATCGGCCGGGTGCTCAACCCGCTACACGCCCACGGCCAGGTCGAGGGCGCGGCCATTCAGGGTTTGGGTTTCGCGCTCTTTGAGCGACTCGACTTCGACGCTGGCGGTCATCTGCTGACGCGGGGGGGCACGGACTATGGCCTGACGCGAGCCAGCGACGTGCCCGAGGTCGAGGTCCACTTCGTCCCGGGAAACGAGCCAAGTCACCCGCTTGGGGTCAAAGGAGTGGGCGAGATTGGCTTGATGGCCGTCGCCCCGGCGATCTGCAACGCCGTTCGTGACGCCACCGGCGCGGAGCTGTCGCGGTTGCCGCTTTCGCCCGAAGCGGTCTGGCGTGCTTGCCGCTCATTGCCGCCGCGGTAAAGCCCGCGGTCCGCTCGACCCCGTGCGTCCGGCCGTCGTCGTCGTCGTCGTCGACTCGCGCCAGCCAACGCGCCGTCGCGAAGCGCGAAGCGGACGCTCGGCTGGAGTTTGCCCCGGCCCTGCTCTAGCATGGCGATCGCGCGCTCCCGGCCATCTGCCATTGATGAAGCGCGCGCACGGGACCCACATCGCATGCGCATCGCTCTGGTCAATCCGCCGTGGATGTACAAGCGCCTGTACACCCACAGCCTCTATCCGCCCTATGGCTTGCTGATGATCGGCACGATGCTGGCGGAGGACGGCCACGATGTGCGCATCTTTGACTGCAACGCCGACGAGCTCGACGAGCCGGCACTCTTCGAGGCGGTCGCCTCCTGGCGGCCTGAAGCCGTCGGCGTCACCGTCTTCACCGACACCTTCGCGTTCCTCGAACGCTTCGGTCCATGGATGCGCAAGGAGCTGCCCGGTCGACCGCTGATCCTGGGCGGCGCCCTGATGTCTGGAGCGCCCGAGGTCGTCATGCGCTCCTGTGGCGCCGACGTAGGGGTGATCGGCGAGGGGTTCATCTCGGCGACGAATCTGTTTCGCGCGCTCGAGCAGGGCGAGTCGCTGTCGACCGTGCCGGGGCTGATCGTCCGAGCCGAGAACGATGAGTTGCACCGCACTGGCCCGACGCCCGTTTGGGATAAGCTCGACGACCTGCCGATACCCGATTGGGAGCTGTTGCCGGTCCGCAAATACATCGCAGGGGGGCCGTCTCCATACTTCAGCAAGCGACGTTTGCAGCACTACCTCAGCATCATCACGACGCTTGGTTGTCCCTGGAGCTGCTCGTTCTGTCAGGTGCCGTCGCTCTTCGAGGGGGTGCGCCGGCGCTCGCCCGCCTCGGTCGCCGCGGAGGTGAAAGGCTACGTCGATCGCTACGGAATCGAGAGCATGTACTTCCGCGATGACATCTTGTTTCGGCCCGGCCGCATCGCCGACGCCTTGGCCGAGGCGGTACCGGACTTGCAGTGGTCTGCGCTCCTGCGCGCGGACATGATCACCCCATCGCGGGTGCGGCGGATGCGCGCCGGCGGCTGCCGCGAGATCCGCGTGGGGTTCGAGAGCGGCGACGACCTGGTTCTCGACCGCGCGAACAAGAAGACCGCCGTCGCCGACAACGTCCGCTGCATCGAGGTCTGTCACGCAGAGAACGTCGCCGTCTCTGGCTTCCTGATCGTCGGCCTGCCCGGCGAGACAGAAGCTTCTCTGGCCGCTACCCTGCGTTTTGTTGAGGAGACCGGCGCGCGCGTCTCTGTGCATTTCCCCCTGCCGCTGCCCGGAACCGAGCTGTTCCGGCAAGGTTTGCGCGACGGGCTCATCCCAGACCAAGCGGCGCTGCTGCGCCGTTTCTCCGAGCCGCAGCTGCCGGGTGCCGTCCTGCAGCCTCCTCCGGTGGACTACTGCGGACTGCCCGACGATGTCCTGGTCGGCTGGGCGACGCGGATCGCCGAGGTTGGCCGTCGCGGCGTCGACGCCGACGAAGCTGCAGCCGGCGCGGCCGACCACGCCGACTGCCCGTTCTGACCCGCCTGTTGTGACCCGCCTGTTGTGACCTGCCTGTTGTGACCCGCCTGTTGTGACCCGCCACTCGGCCCGATCGCCGACCCCACCGCAGCGACCGCACTCAACCCTGCCTCCAACCGACCACGCGAGCGAACGTGAGCCGATTCGATCCCATCAGAGACGAAGTGCGCGAGGCGCT
Organism: uncultured Myxococcales bacterium; assembly: GCA_937915965.1. Classification (GTDB taxonomy): domain Bacteria; phylum Myxococcota_A; class UBA9042; order UBA9042; family UBA9042; genus CALGHC01. The sequence continues at coordinate 26,658 of CALGHC010000432.1, read as the reverse complement.
GGCGACGCTCGATGTGGCCAAGCTCGCCGCCGCCGGCATTCGCCGTGACCCGGGTGGCTACAATCTGGTCGTCCACTTTCTACCCCCCGAGGTCGCCCGCGACCACGCAGCAGACGACGCTCTGCGTGTCCGTCTCAGCCAGCCAACCGGGCCTATCGGTCTCTACGTCCACGTCCCGCCTTGCACTGGCCGTTGCACGTTTTGCCATTACGCGATCGAGGTGAACCCAGGTCCCGAGCGAATCGACCGCTATCTCGCCGCGCTCGAACGCGAGATGGGCCTGCGCTGGAGCGACGACCGCTTTGAGCGCGTCGCGTCCGTTCTCGTAGGCGGCGGCACACCGACCTATCTCGAGGCCGACCAGCTCGATCGCCTGCTCGGCGGCATTCGCAGCAACGTAACGATTCCCGCTGGCACCGAGTGGACCGTGGAGTCGGCCCCGGAGACTCTGACCCGAGAGAAGCTCGACGTGCTGCGACAGCATGGCGTCAACCGGCTCAATATCGGCATCCAGAGCTTCGACGATCGGCAACTGCGCTTGCTAGGACGGCGTCACGATGCGGCTGAAGCGCGGGCAGCTGTTTTGCAGGCCCGATCAGCGGGCTTCGACAACATCAACATCGATCTCATCTACGCCCTCCCGGGTCAGGATCTCGACGGTTGGCTCGAGGGGCTCGATGTCGCCTCCGATCTTGGTGTGCAGAGCATCACGACGTACCACCTGCGCAAGCGCCCCGACACGTCGATCTCGCGGCGCGCCTCGCCGGCCGAGGACCTCAACCTGCAGATGCACCTGGCTGCGGTACGCTTCCTCGAGCGGCGCGGCTATCGGCAGTCTTTGACTGACTATTTCTGCCTGGCCGACAGCGAGACCGCGCAGATGCAGGCGCGCGACAAGTGGCGCGACATGCAGCCCGTCGATGGTTGCGGGGTCGAAGCCTGTTCGCGACGGCCGGACGTGATTGCCTTCAACCACGGGCATATGGATGTCTTCAGCGAGGCCGTTGAGGCGGGCGACGGTTGGGCGCTGGCGAATGGCCGATTGCTCAGCCACGCCGAACAGCTCGCTCAGCGGGCGATGTTCTCGCTCAAGGTACTCGACGACGACGGCGGCATCGTGCGGGGCCGGTTCGAAGCCGAGCTCGGTGAGTCGGTTGACAGCGTCTTCGGGGCGACGATCGCCGAGCTGACCGAGCTGGGTGTGATCGTCGATGACGGCGTGCGCGTTAGACTGACTGAGATCGGCACCTTGTTTTCGGACGAGGTCTGCCAGCGCTTCTACACGCCCGAGCTGCGTCGGCGGATGCTCGCCAGGATGCAGGTCGACGCCACGGGCGCGGTGGTTCCCAATCCGCGGCGGGCGCGCACGCCGACCGCGGCGCGAACCGACGTCATCGTCGTCGGTGGCGGCGTCGCTGGCGTTTCAGTGGCCGCCGAGTTGGCCGCCGATCTGGGCGCAGGCGTACTTCTGCTCGAGGCGGCCAGCCAGCTCGGCGTCGGCGCAACTGCCGCGAGCATCGGCGGAATCCGCGCCCAGCACAGCGATCCGCTCCTGGCGCGACTCACCGCCGCCGCCCGACCGCTCCTCGACGATCTGGCAGCCGAGGGTCTGGCCCATATCGACCTGCGTGATGATGGCTACCTCTTCTTGTCGACTTGTGTCGCCGACGACGCCCGCCTGGAGGCGCAAGCAGAGCACGCCCGCGCGGTAGGCTGGCCCGTCGAGATGCTCTCAGCCGGCGATGTGGCCGAGCGTTGGCCCATGTTGCGCGTCGACGATGTGCGCAGCGCGACGTTCGGTCCAAGCGAAGGACACCTCGACCCACACGGCTTGGTGCAGGCCTACGCCCGCCGCCTGCGAGCAGCCGCCGGCCGGGTTGAGACCGGCGTGCGTGTTCAGTCCCTCTTGATCGACCGCGGTCGCGTTGTTGGCGTGCGCACCGACGGCGGTGACCTGCGCGCCGACACCGTCGTCTTGGCAGCGGGCGCCGATGTCGCCGACCTGATCGTCGCCGCAGGTGTGCGCCTGCCGATGCGATCTGGTCGTCGTCGCATCTTCCTGGCCACAGGCGCCCCCGCCATGCCGAGCTCCGGTCCGCTGGTGCTCTCTTACACGCCGGCCCTGTATTTCCGGGCAGAGGCGAGCGGCGTCATCGCGTCCGCGTGGGAGTTCGACGAAGAACAGGGCAGCGACCCGGTCGAGCAGGAGGCGGCTGTCCGGGAGGCCGCCCACGAGCGCCTCCTTCATCGCCTTCCTGGCCTCGCGGGCGCGCGTTTCCGCCCTGCATTCAGCGGCATCCAGACCCATGCGGCCGACGGCCGACCCTATGTCGGACCGTGCCCGGGGCTGGACGGACTGGTGCTGGTCGCTGCGCTCGCTGGCCACGGGGTCATGCACGCGCCGATCGTCGCTCGCCTGGCTGCGGATTGGGTGCGCCGCGAGGCACCGGGCGAGCTGGCTGCGGCCCTCGACCCACGGCGCGTGCGGGTCTGAGCCGCGTCGGCTCGGTTCGCTCTCACTGTAGCTCAGCCGCCCCGCAGTCTCAGCCGCCTCGCAGTCTCAGCCGCCTAGCAGATCGACGATCTCCGCGGGTCCGGTCGCCGCAAATTCGGCCTCGGGCCACCACTGCGCCTCTTTGTCCTCATCGATCTGGGCGAGCAGACAGACGAGATCGGGGCGCTGGCGGCGCAGGGCGATGACGGTCTGTCTGTCCGCCTCGGTGTCGCCCAGATAGACCGCTCCGCCCGCGCCGAGGCTGTCAATGAGGCGGATCAAGGGTTCGGCGTCGGGCTTGGCGCCCGGGTCATCGGCGCTGTGAACGTGCGCCGGCGCGATCGGCGCGAAGAAGGGCAGCCGCTCAAAGAGGTGGTCGATCTCGCCACGGGTGCGACCGCTGTAGACTCCGAGCGGCAGCCGGCACGGCGGTCGGTCGCGCGGAAGCAGAAGCCGGTCCGCCGGCCAGAGACCCGGCCAGTCGCCGCGGGGCGCCGCGCCGTAGACGGTCATGAAGTTGCGCGAGCCGATGTATACCTCATGGCAGCTGCTGAGGGCCGCGTCGACATCCTCGACGGAACGAACGGCGGCCCGTGTCTGCGCCGACAATCCGTCGAAGAGCGCTTCTGCACCCCGATCGAGGCGGCCGTCCGCGAGCCCCGCCTTGATCCAGGTCGAAACCCGCGAGAATCCGCCGCCGCGCTGGTCAGCGCTGTCCGAGACGAGCGCCGCGCGCAGAAAGAACGCGACGACATCGCGCGGCGCGTTGAAGCCCCGATGGCGCTTGAGCAGGGCGACGTCCGCCACCGTGAATCCGGCAGCGTCGCCCGGCCGCCCCAGGATCTCGTTGAGAAACCAGGTGATTCCAAGGATATAGGCCTGGCGATAGCTTTGGCGGACGTCGACGACGACACCGTCGAGATCGAAGATCAATGGCAAGCCGCGGGCCGCTTCGACGGCACCGGGCCGGTTCCTGTGCGTCATCGCAATGCCGCCCGCACGGCGGCGACCAGGCGGTCGTTCTCGTCGCGGCGGCCCACCGAAATGCGTAGGCAGGATTCGAGGCGCGGCACCGTCGCCAGATCACGCACGGTGATCGCGTCGGCCTGTAGGGACGTGCGCACCTGTGCCGCCGCGGGCCCGAAGTCGACGAGTAGGAAGTTGGTCGCCGAGGGATGCACTTTGGCCTCCGGAATGGCCCCCAGAACGGCCCCAAGTGCCGCGGCAAGACGATCTCGCTCCCGGACGGTGTCCTGGGCCAGTGTGCGGACCTCTTCGGCGCACGCGAGGGCCGCCTCGCCGATGATCTGCGCGGGCAGTCCCAGCGCGTAGGGCAGGGCGAGCTTCTCGATCGTCGCGGCCGTCTCGGGATGGGCCAGCAACGCACCGAGTCGAACACCTGCGAGTCCAAACGCTTTCGACAAGGTGCGCATGATCACGACGTCGCGTCGCTCGGCGATGGTCTCAAGGTGGCTGACGCCGCTGTAGTCGACGTAGGCCTCATCGATGACGACCAGTCCGGACAAGCCTATGAATCCTTTCAGAATGCGAGAGATTGACTCCTCAGACAACAGGGCGGCGGTCGGGTTGTTGGGCTGCGCAAGGCAGAGCACCGGACACGCGCAGGTCCGCGCTCGTTCGAGAACCGCGTCCGCGTCGATGTCGAAGGGAGTCGCGCCATCGCTCGACGGTTGCAGCGGGATCTCGATGGTCGCGAGTCCCTGTGTCGCGGCCGCCCGTCCGTAGATGTAGTAGCCGGGCGTGCAAATCAAAATGGTGGCGTCGCGGCGTAGCGATTGGAATAGCCGACCGATCAGCTCGTTGCCGCCGTTGCCCAGGACGATGGACTCGATGGTCACACCGAGGGCCCGGGCGAGGGCGCTCCGCAGCGCGCTGGCGTGCGGATCTGGGTAGCGGTGCCATGGCGCAGCAGCGAGGCGCTCAAGGGCGATGGACTTCAACCGCGCGGGTGCGTCCTGCGCACTCTCGTTGTGGTTGAGTTTGACCTGCCGGCCGACCGGATCCAACCAGGTCGATCGGTATATCGGCACGGCGTCGAGGGTCGCGAGGAAAGGCGAGACACGAACCGTCATCGAGAAGCCTCCGCGTTCGTGAGCGCTATCAGCCTGTCCCACGATGGCACGATTCGACCAAGGCGCGAGCAGCCGCGAGCGCTTCGCAGAAGACCGGATCCTTGGGGTCGACAGATGCCGCGTGCAACACCTGTCTTGCCGCCAGACGGGCCGTCCCGCCAAAGCCGATACCGTGGCACGCAAGCCCTGCTGCGACGCACAAGCCATGTGTCGTGTGGTCAGCGCCGCCGGCGATCTGGACGTACGTTCGTTGGACGACCGTCGTCACGCGGGCGGCCAGCTCGATCGCCGCCGCGGCTGCAGGTCCGGCTCGGCCGATGTCGGCGCCGCCGCTCATGGGTCGACCCTCGACCTGGATCACCGTGGGTTCGTGGCTTTGCGCCTCGATCCAGCGGACCTGATCGAGCACCAGCGCGGTCGAGGTCACCTCGGAGCCGACGCTGAAAGAAAGCAACATCCCCTCGTCGATCAGGCCCATGAGAGTCGTCATTACCTGCTCGATGTCGGCCACCGCCGCACCGCCGACGTGAAGTTCCAGCCCATCGGCGCCCGCTGCCAGCGCCGTCGCGACCCCGTCCCCTCGGCCGTCGAACGCGGCCGCGACGGTGATAGCGCCGTACGGGCACGCGCCGATGCACGCCATACATCCGGGGCACTCGGGAGCGCGCAATTCAAGCGGGCGCTCGGCGCACAGGCGTAGCGACGGAATCGAGCAGCCCGCGCAGGTAGCGCAGATGCTGCGATGCAGCAGCGCGCGGCCCACGTGCGGGTCGGACTGCAGGCCGACGCTGATCAGCAGAGCCGGTGCAACGAGGATGCGACCTTCAAGTCCGGCGATGCGATCGGCATCGTCGAAACCGGCTCGTGCGGCGGCGACGACGTCGGGGTCCGCTGCGACATCCAGCGCGTCGGCACCGGCCAGCGCGTACAGTGTCGCCATCCGCCGCGCGACAAGCGCATCGCTCATGCCCAGGCCGCAGATGATCTTGCAGAAGCGACCCTCGGCCAGGGCTTGCTGCGCAGCTCTGACACTCTCCCGCACGCAGGACCTCAACCTTCGATTCGCGCAGCAGTCACGCGAGCGCGCTCGAGGTGCGCTTCGGCACGGACGGGGAATCGGGCCGCCAGCATTTCCAGCAGCGCGATCTCGACGCGCAGGCCGCGACCGACGATGGCGCCGACCTCAGCCGGCAGGGGCATCGCGAAGATCAGCCAGCGGGTGTGGAAACCTTCGAGGCGCACCCGGCTGATCAGCGGCACCAGAGTGCTGACCGTGACCTGACCGCCGACGTGTACCCGCAGGCCGGCCGCCTGCCCCTTTTCGATCACACTGCAGACGATGTCGTTCATCCGCGGCGAGCCGACGGCATCGCCAAGCGATCCGGCCAGATCTGACCTGCCAATGTTGAAGAAATCCAGCTGTCGGCCGGCGTCGCATGCGAGCATATCGTCGAGTCGCTCGACCGCGGTGATCGTCTCGACGTTGATGCCGCGCTCGACCAGCCCGACGGCGTCGCCATACAGCGACGCTGTCGCCTGCATGAAGCGCTCCAGCGCGTAGACGCTCTCGACCATCGGCGCGACCATGCCCCGGGCGCCGATCTGGCGGGCGAGGCGCATGTCGGCGCGCGCGCAGGGGCCACCGATCTTGACGACGATGTCGACTTCCGCTGGCAGCACGGAGCGGATGTATTGGATCTCAAAGAGATCGACATCCTCTTCCTCGGTTCCAAGCTTCATTGCGCGCAGGGTCGCGTGAGCGCGCAAGTCTTGAAGCTCGGCCAGGAATCGGGCCTCGGCGGCGGTTGGAACCGCGGCCGCGCCAGCAGCAGGCTCGTGGGTCGGGGTCATGGGGTCCGGTGCGCCGCCAGCGGGCGGCCGGCAGTCGATTCCGTCGCGAGGTCGGCTGCATTGCCGGTCGCGGACGAAGCGCAAGCAGGCTATGCGAGCCCCCGAGGGCTGTCAAGGCAGTCGGATGGAGCCGTGCATCCCGATCAGGCCGCTGGCGCCGGGTCCGGATCCCTTCCCAAACGGCGCCGCTTGCTGCACGCTCCGCACCCTGAAGTCACCGTCGCACGGCCGCTTGATCGCCTGAAATCGCGCCCACCACCTCACCAGGGAGACCCAGCATGACGCCTTCGAATGTCCCCGCAGAACCCGTTCCTGTTCTTGAGCGCGACGACAGCTGGCAGCTGGCTGGCCGGACTCTTTGGTCCCGCCTGCTCGTAGGAACCGGCAAGTACGCGTCCATCGACGAGACCCGGCGGGCCATCGATGAGAGCGGCGCCGAGATCGTCACCGTCGCGGTGCGTCGCGTCGATCTCACCGCGGGCGCGCAGACGGTGCTCGACGCCCTCGACCCGCAGCGTCACATCCTCCTTCCCAACACCGCAGCGTGCTACACCGCCGATGACGCAATCCGTACCGCGATGCTGGCCCGCGAGGCAGGCATGGGGGACCTCATCAAGCTGGAGGTGATTGGCTCGGAGCGCACGCTGCTTCCGGACAATGAGGCGCTCCTTGTGGCTGCTGCCGTCCTGGTCAAGGAGGGGTTCCACGTGCTGCCCTATTGCGGTGACGACGCCGTTCTCTGCAAGAAGCTGGAGGACCTCGGCTGCGCCGCGGTGATGCCCCTTGGCGCGCCGATTGGGACGGGGTTGGGGCTACGCAACAAGCACAACCTCCGTTTGATCCTTGAGGAAGTCTCAGTGCCCGTTCTCGTCGACGCCGGCGTGGGCACTGCCTCGCACGCGGCAGAGGCGCTTGAGCTGGGGTGCACGGCGGTGCTCATGAATACAGCGATCGCCGGCGCTCGCGATCCGGTCGGGATGGCCCGTGCCATGAGGCTGGGGGTGCAGGCCGGTCGCCTCGCCTGGCTCAGCGGGCGGATTCCAGCGAAACCCTACGCAACCGCGTCGAGCCCGATGACAGGCCTGATCGAATAGCCGACCAAGGAAGCCATCATGCCCGTGCCGAGGTGGACGGCGCTCACTACGCCAGGGTGGCGGACGGTCGATCTGCAGCTCGCGGCGCGGTCCCTCGTCGCTTCCCTCGCTCCTGGTCGCGTTGGCCCGTGGGCGGTTCAGCTGCGGCTCGACGATCCCGCTTCGGTTGTCACTGGTGGTTGGCTCGAAGCGGTCGCGCCCCTGGTTGCTGCCGGAGCCGACATATCTCTGAACGTCGGCGGCACGCGATCGCCATCCGATTTGGTCCGAATGGTTGAGACAATCGCCCCGACCGGGATCGCCTGCCTGCAGCTGCCCGAGCGAGCGGCCAGGCCGCTTCTCTGGCGCCGTGCCCTGGACGCCGCCGACCGCAGCGATGTCGTGTTGTCGTGCTCCTGTCACAGCGGCGCCGGGGTCGACGCGGCTCTCGCCGCGGGCGCCGATCGCGTATTCGTCTCGCCAGTCTTTGCCACTCCCAGCAAGCCAGGTGCCGCGCCGCTCGGTCTCGACGCGTTTGGCGCGGTCGCCAGGCGCTACCCTGGGCGCGTCATCGCGTTGGGCGGCATCGACGTGGACACGGTCGCCCCCGTGTTCGCGCAGGGAGCGGCGGGAGTCGCATGCATCCGCGCCGCGTGGGACGAGACCGCTGCCCTTCTGTCGGCTGCGTGCCGCCTCGCGCCGCTGCCTTGACGTCCGCCGTGCCGTTGTCGACTATACGGTCCGTATGTGCCTTCTGGCACCCCGTCCATGCGCGCTTCGCTTGCCCCGCAGCATAGCTTCGTGAGGTTCGGGCAGGTCCGGCCGTCCAGCGAACGGCGGGATTCGGCAAGCGCTGCGGTGGCGAGGCCGTGGGCAGGCGCGAAGACAGGGAGCACGGATGTTCAGCGTCACCATTCGCGAGCGAGGCGGACAGGTCTACACCTTCCACTTCGACAAGCCCGAGATCCTGATCGGCCGCGTCAAGGGCAACGACGTCATTCTGCCCAAGCAGAACATCTCCAAACGTCACGCCATGGTGCGTGTCGCCGACGAGGGCTTCGTCGTCGAGGACCTCGGTTCGACGAATGGTACCTACGTCAACGGCCACCGTATCGCTACGGCCGTCGAACTTGGTACCGAAGACAAGCTGTACCTCGGCGATTTCGTCATGCAGTTCTTCGATCTGGCCAGCGCCGACCTCGCCTCTGGCTTGCCGCCGGAGATCGATGGAGACACCGATGGCCAGGCCGAGTCGGGGGTTGCCGCTGATGAGTTCCCGGAGATTGAGGCCGACGACGAGCGCGCGGACCTTGAGCTGCTCGACGATCTTGAGCCACTCGCCGAAGAACCTTCCAGCGAACAGACCGAGGCTCTATTCGGTGGCGAGGCTGCGGCCCAGATCGCCGCGGCGCGCCACGCTGCTGAGGCACAATCCGGCGTCGCCGCCGCCGACCCGGACGCTGCTCTAGAGGAGATCGACGAGCGAATGACCGGCCCCGTCGACGGTCTCGGCCAGATGCTCGATGACCCGGCTTTCGACCTCGCGCCCGACCTGTCCCACGACCCGGTGTCCGACTTCGGGACCGATTTCGGGTCGGACCTGTCCCACGAACCCGCGCCCGACGTCGCCGCGGCGCCGCCGGCGCTCGACGTTCCGGGCGTTTCCGATGCACTCGACATCCCGTTCTTGGCCGACGAAGGCGCGGCTCCGGCGTCGGCCGCCGAGCCCGGTCCGGTATCGGCCACGCGCCGCGGTCCGGCCGGCGCGACCCAGGTCGAGGCCTCGCCCGTCGACGAGGCCCATCATCAGGCCCTGGCGTATCTATATGGTCGCGCTCAGGCCGAGATCGGCGCCGCCATCCCCGCCGACGCCGCCGAGCTCAGCGACCAGGAATGGGCCGCCATGGAGGAGCAGGTCATTCGCTTCGTCGACAGCGTCGATGAAGCCGGTGCCCTGACCGGGAACGTCGAGATCGACGCGCTCAAGCGCGACCTGATCTATGAGCTCACAGGTTTGGGACCCTTGGAGCCGATGCTTGACGACGCCAGCATCGAGACCATCGAGGTCAGCGGCTACGCCTCCGTCTTCGTCTTTCGTGGCGGTGTACGCGAGCGTGCGGCGCAACGATTCAGCGGTCAGCAAGCGTTCGAGGCTGCCGTCGGCCGATTGGTTCGGGCGAGCGGCGCCGCTCAGGACAACCGCGTGTGGCACTGCGAGGGGACGCTCGCCGATGGCACCAGCCTGCGCGTCGTCTGGCCGCCGCTCTGCCCAGCCGGACCCGTGTTGTTGCTGCGCAAGCCGCGCCTGCGCGCTCATGATCTCGACGCGCTCGTCAATCGCGGCACCGTCTCCATCGCGGCCGCTGAGTGCCTGCGCGAGCTGGTCCGGTCGCGCCGACCGATCGTCTTTGCTGGTCCCCGCGGCGCTGGCCGCCGCACGGTCATGAACGCGGTTGCCTTGCAGATCGACCACGTCGACCGCGTGGTCGTGACGGAGGCGGGCGTGCGCATGCGCTTGCCCCACCCGCACGCGATCAGGTTGGATGCCTCGGTTCAGCGCGCCGGCGAGCCCCTGCTACAAACCGCGACCCGCCTGATGCCCGATTGGCTGTTGCTCGGCGAGTGCCAGAGCCGCGATCTCGCCGAGCTCGTGGACGCCTCGCTCGACGGCTTGCCGCCCTGGATGGGCTTCGTCTACGCCGAGTCGGTGGGCGATCTGTTCGAGCGGCTCGTCCACGGATACGCCGTCCATCATCCGGGGCTCGATCGCGAACTCGCCACGGAACGGGTGGGCATGGCGCTCGACGTGGTCGCGCAATTCTCACGGGATGAGAACGGTCAGGCGGTGCTCGCCGAGGTGTGCGAAGTGCTGCGAACTGCGGCCGGTCTCGACACACGCTCGCTGCTTGACGGCGATCTCTAGAACGAGCGCTCGGGGAACGATGTTCACACTGATCATCGAAGACAAGCATGGCGCGATCGTCGACGAATACTCGTTCGAAGACGGCGAGTTCGTTGTTGGTCGCAGCCAGAGTTGCGACATCGTTCTCGCCGCCGATAACGTCTCGCGTCGTCACTCGCGGCTCTACACCGTCGAGGGGCGCTGCTACATCGAGGACCTCAGCTCGGCCAACGGTGCCTGGCTCAACGGCAAGCGCATCCACAACGTGGCCGAGTTGCCTCGCAGCGCGCAAGTTCGCATTGGTGATTTCTTCCTGCACATCGAGGGGGCGGCCTTTGCCCGGCCGCTTGGTTCGGCGGTCTTTGCGCGCCTGATGCCCCTGCACGGCAGCGTCGGCGAGGTCACGGAGCTGAACAGAGCGACGATGCTTGTCGGTCGCGGCAAGGACTGCTCGATCATCGTCAGCGATCCATCGGTCTCGCGTATTCACTCCAAGTTTACTCGGGATCCTGCCGGCCGCGTCGTGCTCGAGGACCTGCGCAGCTCCAATGGCACCTACGTCAACGAGCGTCGCATCGACGTGTGCGAGCTGCAGCACGGCGACCGGGTGCGCTTTGGCACGGTCGGCTTTGTCTATCAGGTCGAGGGCGAAGAAGAGATCGAGCCCCTTGAAGACGCCTATCCTCCGGCTCCGCCTCCGTCACCTGGCTTCCGCTCGTCGCCGCCTATCAGCTCGTATGGCGACGACTACAACTACGACTACGAGGGCGGTGGCGGCGAGTCGGCTGCGCCGGGAGTCTATCCCGCCGAGCCAGGGCGCAGCGTCCTGCCGCAGGTCGCTGCCCTGGCGATCATCGCGCTCGCGGTCACGGGACTCGTCGTACTGGTCGGTCTGGCCTACGACCGCTGGGTCTCGCCCGCGCTTGAGCCGATGCCCGAACCAGACGTTCCCGCTGCCGTAGCCAATCCCCAGCCGCCTGTCGCGGACTCCGAAGAGGCCGAGCAGAAGGAGTTCAAGGACCTGGTCGCCCGCGGTCGTGAGGCCGTCGAGATGCGTCAGTGGGACCAGGCTGAGGGCTTGTTCAAGAAGGCCCGCCGTCTCGACCCCATTCGCGAAGAGCCGATCAGGGCGCTCAATCGCATCGCCACCGAGAAGCGCGCGGGTGCTGAGTTCCATAAGGCCGAAGAGGCCTTTGCCCGCAAGGCCTACGAGGAGGCCATTCAGCACCACCGGCGCATCCCGTCCAGTTCGGTCTATCGCGCCGATGCCGACGTTGCGCTCAAGGCGATCGCTGGCGTTCTTGAGATCGAAGGCGAGAACCTCTGCCGGCAAAAGAAGATGGAAGATTGCCTGGAGAGATTCCGCCTTGCCCTGCGCACCGACTTCGCCAGCCCCGAGCTTGAGAAGAAGTATCTGAAGCTGCTCAAGCAGCACAAGTAGCCCCGATACCGCGCGGGAATGTCCATGTCTTCGCTGGTTTCGCCCACTGACAACGTCGCCCGCAGGCGGTGGCCCCAGCCGCGGGCGGTCGCGCTCGTGGCGCTCGTCCTGGTCACGGCGACGATCGCGGCCTGTTCTCCTGAGGGGTCACCGCGCCGCTGGTACGAAGGTACTTGCACGGGCGGGGCCACGTGCAGCGCTGGTGGGCTGTGCCTCGAAGGATTCTGCGCGCGCCCCTGTACCGATGGTACCGACTGCGGTGACGGCATCTGCTTCATGGATCACTGCCAGCCGATCGAGAGCGCCTGCAAAGCCGGTCTGTGCAACGACGGCAACATCTGCACGACAGACCTATGCCAGAGTCAAAGTGGTTTGTGCGACCACCAGATCGCCGACGAGGCGTGCGACGACGGCAACGCATGCACCATTGGTGACGAGTGCGTCGACGGAATCTGCGCGTCCGCGCCCAAGACCTGCGGCGCCGCTCAGACCTGCGAACCGGCGTCCGGCTCTTGCCTCTGAACCACGGCGTCCGCCTTGCGTCGTCGCGCTTCGAGATGCATGGCGAGCGCCTGGAGCGCAGCTGGAGTCATCCCCCGAACGCGACCCGCCTGGGCCAATGTGGTCGGACGGGCCATCTCTAGTACCTCGATCGCCTCGGCATTCAAGGCGCCCACGGCTCGGTAGTCGAGGTCCGCAGGGATCGATCGCGTGCCGTTTCGGGCGACGCGATCGCGACAGGTCTGTTCGCGCGCGACGTACCCCGCGTAGCGAGCACGCGCGGTCAGCTCGTCGACATCGCGCTCGTTCAGGACGCACTCCGGCGTTCCCGGCTGAAGCTGGGCCGGCAACCAGGGGGCGAGATCGCTCAGGCTCACGGCCGGTCGCCGCAACAACAAGGCAAGCGGCGTCGGACCGTCGAGCCCGCCATCGCTGAAGGTCGAGAGAAGACCGAGGGTGGCGATGTCCGGTCTGACTTCGGTCGTCCCCAGGTGCAGCCAGGCGGCCTCCAGGGTCTGGCGCCTTGTCTCGACCGCCTCGAGCTGCTGATCGGTGATGAGGTCAAACCGGCGGCCCAGCCTTGCCAATCGCAGGTCGGCGTTGCCGGGCCGCAGCGAGAGGCGGTGTTCCGCGCGCGACGTGAACATGCGGTAGGGCTCGCCGCCCCCGTTTGTGATCAGGTCATCAACGAGCACGCCCAGATAGCTTTCGGCGCGGTCGAGGACGGGCGGCTGGTCGCCGCGCACCTTGGCGATCGCGCCGATTGCAGCGACGAGACCCTGCGCTGCCGCTTCCTCGTAGCCGCTGGTCCCATTGACCTGGCCTGCGAGAAACAAGCCCCCGATATCCAACATTTGCAGGTCAGTGCCGAGTTGACGGGGGTCGACCGTGTCGTATTCGACCGCGTAGCCGAATCGGACAATCTCGGCGGCCTTCAAGCCGGGCACGGACCGCACAACGGCGAGCTGTACGTCGGCGGGCAGAGAGGTCGACAGACCGCTGAGATACACCTCGCCGGTTCTCCAGCCCTCGCGTTCGAGCACGAGCAGATGGCGCTCGCGGTTCGCGAATCGAATGACCTTGTCCTCGATGCTCGGGCAATAGCGCGGTCCCACCCCGTCAATCTTGCCGCGAAACAGGGGCGAACGGTCGAGCGCGGCGCGTATCAGCGTGTGGGTGGCTGGGGTCGTCCAGGTCGCATGGCAGTCCATCTGCTTGAGCCGCTGGACGGGCGGGTGCGTCGAAATTGATGGCGGCGGCCGCAGGCCAGGATCGACCTCAAGCGCGGACCAGTCGATCGCGCGGCAGTCCAGTCGCGGGCAGGTTCCAGTCTTGTGCCTCAGCGTCGCGATGCGGTGGCCACCGAAGAAGTCGGCCATGGCCGCCGCGGGGCTGTCGCCGGCGCGCCCGCCCGCTTCGCGACGGTCGCCGTAGTGGCAGATCGCGGCCATGAAGGTGCCGGCGGTCAGAATCACCGTGCGGGCCTCCAGTCGCAGGCCCAGGTTGGTCTCGACCCCATTGACCTGGCTGCCGGCGAGCCAGAGCCGCGTCACCGTCCCCTGCATGACTTGCAGCCGCGGCTGGGACTCTACCGTTTCGCGCAATCCGGTCGCGTAGGCGAGTTTGTCGCACTGCACCCGCAGAGCTTGCACCGCTGGGCCTCGCGAGGCGTTCAGCAGCTTGGTGTGGACACCGGCGCCGTCGGCGTTGCGGGCCATCGCGCCGCCCAACGCGTCGATCTCGGCGACCAAATGAGTCTTGCCTACGCCGCCAATCGCCGGATTGCAGCTCATCCACCCGATTCTGTCGACGTTGGTTGTCAGCAGCAGCGTGCGCAGGCCCGCCCTGGCCGTGGCAAGCGCTGCTTCGCTTCCCGCGTGGCCTCCGCCGACGACCACAACGTCCCAATCACCTGGCCAGATGTTGCCGCTGCGGGCGGAGGCCGGCTTGGAGGCAAGCGGGTCGGAGTGGCTCACGGTCGAGCGCTGCCGCCGGCCGTCGCGTCCTTGCCGCCGTCCGGAGGCGTCGGAGCCGGCGCGACCGACTCGCTGTTGCTCGGTGCAACCTCGCGTTGGGGCGGGGGCGCCGCAACCGCCGGGCCGGCGTCGTCCGACGTCGGTGCGTCGTCCCGCGCCCCTGCGGCGGGCGCCAAGCCACCGGCCTCAGGCGCCGCCCCTGGCGCGCTCGCTGGCGCCGGCTTGACCTCCGGCACGACTGGCACACCTTCCTTGCAGCGACCGCCCTGGCTGCGCAGGCGCTCGGTGGCCTTCGACGCCTGGGGCAGCTTCTTCAATTCACTTCGCAGGTACTTGTAGACCTCGTTCGCGCGCTTGCAGTGCCCCTGGGCTTCGAGGACGCGGGCGATACCGAGAAGAGCCTCGCCGACTACCGGTACCGGTCGGCCTTCGAGACTGTCGTGCACGCTCTGCAGGATCTCGGTCGCCTCGCCGAAGCGCTGTTCCTCGAAAGCGATGTCAGCACGAACCAGCCCGCACTCGCCGGCCTGACTCGTCCCCAAGAAGCGTTTTTGACACTCCTTGGCGACGGCCTCGGCCACCCGGGACTCCCCAGCTGCGTGCCGCTCGTTGGCGAGCTTCACCCAATCATCGGCGTGTTCTGGCAGGTCGTGCGGCAGCGCCAGCACGGTGATGCCGGCGCGGTCGCGCAGGTCGGCAACGAGGCTGTCCAGGCGTTGCTGTAGCGAGAGGAGGGCCGTCTGGTGCACCCCACTCGCGCTGGCAAGTGCGGCCAATTGGTGACTGAGCTCTTCGACGGTACCGGTGAACTTGCGTACGTTGTCGCGCAAGCGGTCGAGGTCGGCGGAGATCTTCGCGCCGTTCTTGCGCAGATACCCCGACGACTCTTCAACCTGAGCGTGGAGGCGCTCGAGTCTCTTTTGCTCGAGATCCATCGCTTCTTTGACACCCTGTCGGCCACGCTCGATGTCGCTGACGCGACTTTCGACTGCAGAGAGGCGCGCGTTCGAGGCGCACCCCGCCGCGCTCCACACGCAGACCGTGGCAGCCGCGAAGGCGGCGAACGCGCCTGAGCGTCGTCGCGCCGCGGACGCTGCGGAGCTGTACTGGATCGTCATTGTGGCCCCCGGCCTATCCTGCCTCAACGGCGCGGCTGCCCCCACGGCCGCCGTCCGCGATACTGTCTCGAATTGAAGCGAACCGACGCTGACTGACGCGAGCGAGGGCACGTCCCGTCGCGAGATGCGTTCCTGTTCGTCGCGAGTGGCTTCGTCGCGAGTCGCCAGGGCGTGCCGGCGGAGCGGTTGCTGGCGGCGACGGCCACAGGCCTACTTCTTTGCGGCTTTGATCTTGAACTCGCCGCGTCGATTGCGCGACCAACAGGACTCGCTTGCCGACTCGCAGGTCGGGCGGGTCTTGCCGTAGGAGATCGTCTTGATCTTCATCCGCTTGGAGGCAATCTGCTTGAGGTACTTCCTGACAGAACGCGCTCGGCGGTTGCCCAACTCCAGGTTGTAGGCGTCCGTGCCGCGCTCGTCGCAATGTCCCTCAACCACCACGGAGGTCGCGCCTTTTTCCTTCAGACACGAAGCGTTGGCCTCGATGGAAGACTGAGCATCTGCCGAGAGGGTGTGCTCGTCGTAGCCGAAGTTGACGTCGATGAGCTCGCATTCGCCGCTGGCGTTGACGCACGTACCGCCCGCGCAGCGTAGTCCGGCGCCGCAGTCGCCGTCGGTGGAGCAGCCGCTGCCAGCGGCGTCCGGAGATACGCAAGCACCGTCGGCAGAGCAGGTCTTGCCGCCCGTGCAGTCGGCGTCCCCCTGACATTCAGCGATGCATTTGTTTTCGTTGCATTTCTTTCCGGAGGCGCAGTCGAGGTTGTTGGCGCAGCAGCCTGGCTTGCGGCCGCATGCGCCGCCCTCGCAGGTGACGCATGCGTCCGAGTCAGCGTTGGCGCAGTGCGCCGTTTCGCGGCATTGCGCGCACTTGTTGTTGAGACAGTACTCACCATGCGACTGGCAGGTGCTGTCCGTGCCGCAGTTGGGGTACTTCGGGCCGCAGCCCGTGACCACAGCGGATGCGAGCACGACCATTGCGGCCAGCCCGATCGTGGCCGCCTTGGCGCCACGCCCCGTGCAGGTCACGTTCCTTGTGCCCCTCGAATGCTGTGTGAGTTCCACTGCAATCTCCCTGGGTGGCGAATGGCGGGTCCGCATGGAGCCGCTGACACGCCTTTGCGATCTCAAATGACGCGGCCGGGTCGACCTGATCGGCCGACCCGGCGCACCTCTTCCACAGACCGCGCCGACCCGGCCTGTCGGCCGCTCCGCGCGCGTCGCACATCATAGTGACCGTGCCATCGTCCCGCAGAACGCTACCGATCGCCCGAATTCGCTGGCTGTATCAGCTGCACTTGCCGCCGCGGCAACGTCCGCCCGCGGGGCAGTCGGTGTCCATGGCGCAACAGCCTTCCATCTTGACGC
Source organism: uncultured Myxococcales bacterium (assembly GCA_937915965.1). GTDB lineage: Bacteria > Myxococcota_A > UBA9042 > UBA9042 > UBA9042 > CALGHC01. The sequence goes on along the minus strand of CALGHC010000432.1, from coordinate 9,844 downwards.
ACATGCCCGCCTCGCACCGGCCGCACGGGCCGAGCGCGCCGCACTGGGCGACGTCCCTGCACTGCGCGCAGGTACCGGCCACGCAGACCTGCGACTGGCTGGCGCAGTGGTCATCGCCACCACATGCTGGGTACACAGGCGCTGCCGCTGCGGCAGGCGCCGGCGCGGCGACAGGCGTCGAGTCGGCCTTCTTGGGCGCGCTTGAGCAGCCGCCCAGCGCTAGCGCGCAGACCACGGATGCCAGGGCGACGATCTTCAGTGCCTTCATGTTCTCTTCCTACGCTCTTTCGAGGCTTTGGGGGACGGGCGGCCGCCACAGTCATGGCGTCTCCCGTCCGGGGCTCTTGCCTCTGACTCACGTGCCACACGAGCGCCATGGTCAGAATCGAGTGCCTGTGTTTTCCTGCCGACTTATGGCCATCGCGCCGGTTCGTTTCGGGCGGATAGGCCCGGCAGGCGGCTAGTCCTATCGCCCCCAAGGGCGCCTGTCAATGGCCCGTCCGGGATGCTGAGGCCGATCCGCTGTGCCCCGTTCGGAACCTGTGGTGACCGACCTGGCACCACCCTCTCCCTTGACCAGGGCACCACTTGCGCGTACAGCCAAGCATGGAGGCGCGTGGGCTCTGGTGAGTCCCCCGGTCTTCAAAACCGGTGCGGGGCGTGACGAGCGTCTCGGGGGAGTTCGATTCTCCTGCGCTTCCGCCAAGACCCGGTGCAGGTCAGCGCGTCTGGCCTGCACCGGGCGTGTCCTCACGGTTCAGCCCAGCGAGGTCAGCGATGCCCAAGCAAAGCCCGGCCACCCGGCGACGAATCCGTGTGGTCGCAGCGGAGATCGTCGACGGAAGAGGGAACTACCTGATTACGCAGCGAAACCCGTACGCGGTCATGCCGCTGCTGTGGGAGTTTCCCGGCGGAAAGATCGAGAGCGGCGAGACGGACGAAGAGGCCCTTGTGCGGGAGATCAGCGAGGAGCTGGGCATCGCGATCGAGGTTGGCGATCGCAGCGTCTCGACCGTGCGCGACTACGACGACTACGAGCTTGAGTTTTCCAGCTTCCACGCGACGATCGCCTCGGGCGAGCCCCAGCGGATCGATGTGTGGGATTTCCGCTGGGTTCGGCCTGCGGAACTGGACCGCTACCGCTTTCCGCCCGCCGACAAGGCATCGATCGACCGGCTGCTCGGCCTCGCAGGCCGCGAGACCCACTGAAACGCGAACTCACGCGGTAGCCGCTGATCTCCACGACGGAAACAGCGGCGACCGGCGTTGCCATCGCGCCGCCCGGACTCAGTCGCCGATCGACTTTCCGCACGTTCCGTTGGGATTGACGCTGAGCGACTTTGACGAGGTGCCGATGCAGTCAGGCAGGTCCGGGTTCCAGGCTATGCACGCTGGATCGGCCGTGCACAGCGTGCCGGAGCACTTGCAGGCCCGCCCGCACATGATGACCTTGCCGTTCGCCTCTTCGGCAGGTTCGACGTAGAGTGGATTGCCCTGCTGCTTCTCGTACACGCAGCGGTATTCAGCGCCCGCACCGTTGTCGACGTCGCAGGCGCTGACTGGCGCCCCGGACGAGCAGGCATTGCAGCGCTTGGAGCAGACCCCGACCTGCGGGTTGTAGCCGGCAAGCGGCGCGCCGAAGATGCAGTGGTTGTAGAGGCATTCGGAGTCCTGGGCGCACGCCTTGCCGTGCTTGGCGCCATCGGGGTTGACCAGCGATGGCGGGCAGTCCTGCCACCACGATTTGTTCGCGACTGCGTCCTTGCCGGTCGCGGTGTCCTCTGTCGTGGTTGTGTCGGCCGCGTCGGTCGAGCCCGCTTCGGCAACGCCGCCTCCGTCGGCGCTGGCGATTGCGTCCGAGCCGCCCGCGTCCAGCGTGCTGCTATCGAAGCCGCCGATGAATCCGTCTCCGCCGACGACGCAGGTTCCCGAGTTCGGATCGTAGACCGTGCCGGTCCCACACTGCGCTGACGTGCCGCCGGGGTCGGTCGAGACCCCATCTGTGCACGCTGCCAACAGCAAGAGCGCCGCGCACGGTCCGATGGCGGCTGCAAGCGCCAGGCGTGAACTACCACGCTCGCGTTCGCGCTCCATGGACCGACTGTCTCTGACCTCTCTCATATGATCCTCCCACGCTCGCCCGGCGCTTGATTCGCAACACACCCGGTGGCCCCAGCAGTCTGGCCGACGCCCGGGTGCGTCGTCAACGAGGCGTGGCCTGACCGGACCTGGAGCGTCGCTGGGCGCGTAGTTCCGACCGTCCTTGGAGCGCGCCCTCCTGTCCAGCGACGTTGACCAGAGGGAGTCGAAATGGTAAGTCGCGCGCGCTTCGATTCCCAGCCCACCGTGTCTGGAGCCAAGGAGAATCCCACTCGATGTTCGCTGTCGTCGCCATCTCACCGGCCGTCGAATTGTCAGTCCTCTGCGCGGGGTTGATCGATCTAGACTGGACTGTATTCATCCAGTTCGGGCTGTTCATCAGCTTGGTGATCGTGCTGCCGCGTCTGGTCTTCAACCCCATGTTGCATCGCATCGAAGAGCGTCAGGCGCGCACCAGCGGTGCCATCGCCGACGCACGCGCGATCGTCAAGGAGGCGGATCGCAAGGTCGGCCAATACGAAGACGCCGTCGCCGAAGAGAAACGCCAGGCAATGGAGGAGCGCGCTCGAGCCCGCGAGACGGCGCGGGCCAAGGTCGCCGCGACCATCGCGGGGGTGCGTCGTGAGGCAGACGCGCGAATCGACAGAGGAATTACGCAACTGCAGCTCGACGCCGAGACGGCACGTGCCGGCCTGCGCGAGGACGCTCGCGTCGTCGCCGACGCTATCGCCGACAAATTGGTGGGGGAGCGAGCATGATCGGGCTGACCTGCAGCGCTGTGGCTACCACCCGGTTCGGACGCTGGATCGACGCCCTGATTGTTGCCATCGTCGCGCTTCTGGCGCTGCCAGCGATGGCGCTCGCCAGCGGCGAGTTCGAGTTTACCATCCATGGCTACTACATCATCGACTTCCTGGTCTTCGTCGGTGTGTTGGTCTGGGTAGGCCGCAAGCCGCTCGCGAAGATGCTTGACCAGCGCTACAAGGACGTCGCTCGTGAGATCGAGGAGGCCCGCGCGCTCAAACTGGCCGCCCAGGCCCGCTATGACGAGTACGCCGCCCGCACAAGCGCCCTTGAGCACGAGCTGCGCAAGATCCTCGACGAGGTCCGCGAGGGCACCAGGGCCGAGGTCGAGCGCATCCTCGCCGAAGCAGAGGCCTTGGTCGCGCGAATGGCCGCGGAGGAGCAGGTGCGGATTTCTCAGGAAAGCAAGCGGTTACGCGCATTGCTGGCCAGCGAGACCGCGGAGCTTGCGGTCTCGCTCGCGGACGCCAACCTACGAGCCCGCCTCGATGAGGATGGTCAAAATCGGCTGATCGATCAGTCGCTGGTCGACTTGCAGCGGGTCAGCGCGGAGGTGCAGGCATGAGCGCTACCGGCAGCAACGCCGCGGTGGCTCGACGCTACGCCCGCGCGCTGGTCGAGCTCTGCGACGAGCGCAGCGAGCAGGGACCCGCGCGCGCCGCCGTCGAGAGGCTGGCGGCTGTCTTCGAGGCGGTCCCCGAGTCGGTCGATCACCTCGCCAACCCGACTGTGCGGGGAGCGGACCGCCGGGCATTGCTCGACGAGCTGCTCAAGCACGCCGGGGTGGACGGTACCGTCGCCAACTTCTGCCGCCTCCTGCTCGACAAAGGGCGATTTCGGGCCTTCGCCGAGATCAGCGCGGCTTTCGTCGCCCTTCTCGACGAGCGGGTCGGCCGGATTCAGGCCCATGTCGACAGCGCCGTACCCTTGAACGATGAGGTCAAGCAAAGGCTCCGCGCGGTCCTGGGCAAGGCCCTTGGCCGCGAGGTTGACCTGAGCACCTCGGTCGATGCCGACCTGATCGGTGGCCTGCGGGTTCGAGTCGGCAACACCATCTATGATACTTCGGTCCGCAACCACCTGGAACGCTTGCGCGCGCGGCTGCTGGCCACTGTTTGATCGACTGAGACATCCACGGCCCAGGTCCATCGCGACCGGGCGGGGCGCCGGCCATCAGCCGCTAGCCGCCCCAAAGCACGGGAGACACCAGACATGGAAATGCGCGTCGAGGAAGTCAGCCGCATCATTCGCGAGCAGGTCGCCAACTACGACGCCAAGGTCGATGTGCAGGAGACCGGCCGTGTCCTCACCAGCGGCGACGGCATCGCTCGTGTGCACGGACTGGCCAACGCCCAGGCCGGCGAGCTGCTAGAGTTCCCGAACGATGTCCGCGGGATGGTCTTGAACCTAGAGCAGGACAACGTCGGCGTGGCGCTCTTTGGCGACGTCACCTCGATCCGCGAGGGCGACCTCGTCAAGCGCACCGGTCGCATCGTCGAGGTGCCTGCCGGCAAGGCGCTGCTGGGTCGCGTTGTCGACCCCCTGGGCACTCCGGTCGACGGCAAGGGGCCGCTGGTCGCGCCGGCCGGCGAAGAGATCCACACCCGCCGCGTCGAGCTCAAGGCGCCAGGCATCGTCCGCCGCCAGCCGGTCAGCGAGCCCCTGCAGACAGGGCTCAAGGCGATCGACTCGATGGTGCCGATCGGCCGTGGTCAGCGCGAGCTGATCATCGGCGACCGTCAGACCGGCAAGACCGCCGTCGCGATCGACACGATCATCAACCAAAAGGACACCCACAACGGCGACAAGGGCGTCTATTGCTTCTACGTGGCGATCGGTCAGAAGGCGTCGACAGTCGCCCAGGTCGTGCGCCACCTCGAAGAGCACGGCGCGATGGCCTACACCACGGTCGTCATGGCCACCGCCTCGGACGCGGCGCCGTTGCAGTTCATCGCTCCCTACGCGGGCTGCGCGATGGCCGAGTACTTCCGCGACAACGGGATGCACGCGCTGGTCATCTACGACGACCTCTCCAAGCAGGCGACCGCCTATCGGCAGATGTCGCTGCTGCTGCGCCGACCGCCCGGGCGCGAGGCCTACCCCGGCGACGTCTTCTACTTGCATAGCCGCCTGCTCGAGCGCGCCGCCAAGCTGCGCGATGCCGAGGGTGGCGGGTCGCTGACCGCGCTGCCGATCATCGAGACCCAAGCCGGCGACGTGTCGGCCTACATCCCGACGAACGTGATCTCGATTACCGACGGGCAGATCTTCCTTGAGACCGACCTGTTCTACAAAGGCATCCGCCCAGCGATCAACGTCGGTCTTTCGGTGTCGCGCGTCGGCGGCTCCGCCCAGGTCCGCGGGATGCGCGGCGTGGCCGGGCCGCTGCGCTTGTCGTTGGCCCAGTACCGCGAGCTGGCCGCCTTTGCCCAGTTCGCCTCCGACCTCGACCCCGTCACCCAGCGAACGCTCGCCCGAGGCGCGCGGCTCACCGAGCTGCTCAAGCAGCCGCAGTTCGCGCCCCTCAACGTGACCCATCAAGTGTTGCTGGTCTTCGCGGCGACCGCGGACGAGGGGTTCATCGATCACCTGCCCGCGAGTTGCCTGAGACGATTCGAGACCGAGCTGTTTGCCTGGTTCGAACACGACCGCAAGGAACTCTTCGACAAACTCATCGCCAACGTTGGCCGCAACGATCTGAAGCGGACCACCGACAAGCTGCGGATCGAACTCGTCGACGCCGTGCGCCAGTTCGTCGACGTCTTCGAGCCTTAGGATCTCCTCTGGCCGGCGCCGCTGGCGTCTGCTGGTTCACTCCGATCTGGCCCGCCGCGGGCCGAGCCCCGAGCACCTCTCATGCCCTCGCTGAAGGACTACCGCCGGCGCATCACGTCGGTCAAAAGCACCCGGCAGATCACCCGCGCGATGAAGCTGGTGGCCGCGTCGAAGTTGCGCAAGGCGCAGGAGCGCATCCTCGAGATGCGTCCCTACGCGTACCGCATCGGCGACATGATCGCCGAGCTGGCCCGTGACGCTGACCCCCACGATCACCCCCTGCTCGCACGCCGCGAGCCGAAGCGGACCCTGGTTCTGGTTCTGACCAGTGACCGCGGCCTCGCGGGTGCTTTCAACGCCAACATCAACAAGCACGCGGCGCATTGGGCCGAGGAACACGCGGCCGAGCGCGACCACATTGAGCTCCACATCGTCGGCAAGAAGGGGCGCGACTTCTTTCGCAGTCGCGCGTTGAAGATCGGTCACGTCCACACCAATGTGCTGCCCGATGTCGATCTGGGCAAGGCCGCTGGAATCGGTCGGATGTTGGTCGCGGCCTACATCGAAGGTGACTACGACGAGGTTATCCTGGTCTACAACGAGTTCAAGTCCGCCATCGCTCAGCTGCCGCGCGCGGAACGTCTGCTGCCGATGCAGCCGGATGACCACGACAAGGTGCCAGACGTCATCGTGACGCCGAGCTCGGACACGCTCTTCGAGCCGACGAAGGCGGCGGTCCTCGATGCGCTGCTCCCCCTACACGTCAACATCCAGATCTTCCGAGCGCTGCTCGAGTCAGTCGCTTCCGAGATGGGCGCGCGGATGACGGCGATGGAGGCTGCGAGCAAGAACGCCAGCGAACTGCTCGGCAAGCTGGAGCTGCAATACAACCGCGCCCGCCAGGCGGCGATCACCACCGAACTGATGGAGATCACCGCGGGATCTGAGGCGCTCTGACCTTCAGGCTGCGACACGGCAGCCGCGCAACGACTGAGCCCGGCCGGTGACGGCCGCGACGACGAGAGGAGAGGAAGCATGGCAAACGGACGGATCAGCCAGGTGATCGGCCCAGTGGTCGACGTTGTATTCCCCGATGGCGATCTGCCGCCGATTCTCAGCGCGCTGCGGGTGACCAACGCCGCCATCGACGACCGCGAATGGAATCTGGTCCTTGAGGTCGCTCAGCACACGGGCGAGTCGTCCTGCCGCTGCGTCGCGATGGACCTGACAGAAGGGCTCAAGCGCGATCAGCCCGTGCAGGACACCGGCGACACCATCAAGATGCCGGTGGGCGACGGTGTCCTCGGTCGCATCCTCAACGTCATCGGCGAGCCGGTTGACGAGGCCGGTCCAGTCGTCTTTGAAGACCACTGGTCGATCCACCGGGATCCGCCGAAATACGAGGACCTCTCGACCAACGTCGAGGCCTTCGAGACCGGCATCAAGGTCGTCGACCTGCTGGCGCCCTACATGCGCGGCGGCAAGATCGGCTTGTTTGGTGGCGCTGGCGTCGGCAAGACCGTCATCATCATGGAGCTGATCGCCAACCTCGCGCGCGAGCACGGCGGCGTCTCGTGCTTTGCCGGCGTTGGCGAGCGCACCCGCGAGGGCAACGATCTGTGGCTGGAGATGCAGGAGTCCGGCGTCTTGAAGAAGACGGCGCTGGTCTATGGTCAGATGAACGAGCCGCCGGGCGCGCGCCAGCGCGTCGGCCTGTCTGCGCTGACGGTCGCGGAGTACTTCCGTGACCAAAAAGGCCAGGATGTGCTGCTCTTCGTCGACAACATCTTCCGCTTCACGCAGGCAGGTTCGGAGGTCTCGGCCTTGTTGGGCCGCATCCCTTCCGCGGTCGGCTACCAGCCGACGTTGGGCACCGAGATGGGCCAGCTGCAAGAGCGGATCACCTCGACCAAGAAGGGTTCGATCACTTCGGTGCAGGCGATCTACGTGCCCGCCGACGACCTGACCGACCCGGCGCCAGCGACGGCGTTCAGTCACCTCGACGCCACCACCGTGCTCTCGCGGGCGATCTCTGAGATTGGCATCTACCCAGCCGTCGACCCGCTGGACTCGACCAGCCGCATTCTCGACCCGCGCATCGTCGGCGAGGACCACTACGCGGTCGCCCGCCGGGTCCAGAGCATTCTGCAGGAGTACAAGGACCTGCAGGACATCATCGCGATCCTCGGCATGGAGGAGCTGACCGAGGATCAGAAGCTGACCGTGGCCCGCGCACGAAAGATCCAGAAGTTTCTCAGCCAGCCCTTCCATGTCGCTGAGCAGTTCACTGGAATTCCAGGCAAGTACGTCAAGCTTGCCGACACGATCAAGGGCTTCAAGATGATCGCCGATGGCGAGCTAGACAGCCTGCCCGAGCAAGCCTTCTACATGGTTGGAGCCATCGAAGACGTGATCGAGAAGGCCAAGACGCTCGTCTAGTGTGCCCATCGAAGCGCGCCGCAGCGCGTCATGAGCGAACGCTGGTGCAGGAGGACAGGGAATGCAGGTCGTCATCGTCACACCGGGCGGCGAAAAGTTCGCCGGAGAAGCGGCCAGCGTGCGCGCGCCCGGACGGGCCGGCGAGCTGGGGCTGCTGCCCGGTCACCGAGACATGATCGCCGCGCTCCGCGTCGGGATCTGCGAGATCACACCGCCCAATCACGGCGAGCCGGTCGCGATCCTCGTCGACGAGGGCTACGTCCAGGTCAGCGGTGGCGAGCGTGTGATCGTTGTTACGGAGAAGGCCGAGTTGAAGAACGACGTTGACGTCGAGGCCGCGCGCGCTGATTTCGAGCAGGCGCGCGGCGACCTGCGCGGCGCGACGGACGCGACCCACTCCGAGACGTGGCAGGTGCGCAAGCACGCCCTCGATCTCGCCGAGACCCGGCTGCGAGTCGCGGGCGCGTTGTAGGCGAGCCGATCGGCCATGGCCGCGAGGTCCGGGCATCCGTCGACTGCCACGCTTGCCGAACCAACCGAAGCACCCGACAATGGCGACCTCATGTTCCGTCGCCCAGCCATCTTGCCAGTCATCTTGAGCCTCGTTGTCGCGTTCGCCGCCGGCTGCACGACGTCTCGGGCTGTCCTCGCTTGGCGCGCGGGTGCTTCCGCCGAACAAGCGGGCGACATCGAGGAGGCGATGCGCCGCTACGATGAGGCGTATGGTCGCGACGGCAACCAGTATGGCGCCGAGCTCGCCGCGATCCGGCTGATACTCTCGCAGCCCGACCGCCTCGACGAGGGCGAAGAGCGCCTCGACAAGGTCCTTGCGAAGCGTGCAACCCGGCCTGATGTCGCGGCGTTTGGGGCGCTGTGGTCCCTCGCTCGCGGTGACATCGACAAGGCCGCGGCGCGCCTGGAGGTCGGTCGCGTCGCCGCCGACGCGGCAAGACGCAAGGCCAACGGAGCCTGCGAACCGGCGTCCGCCGCATGGCTGCGCGCCCAGGCGGCAGTGGCCGCGACTGCCAAGCGCTGGAAGGCAGCCAGCGAGGCCTTTGAACGCGTCACCGCTACGTGCGGCCCCAGCGACACCGACGCGGCCTGGATGGCGACCATCGCTTGGAATCTCAACCGATCCGACGATCTGGACCGCACGATCGAGCGCGTCCCGGCCGAATCACGCCACGGTCTCCTCTTGCGGGCCCTGGCCGCGCGAAATGACGGGCGCTGGGCCCAAGTTGCCGCGCTGCTGGAGCGGCCCGGAGACGACGGCGACGGCGACGGCAGCGGCGACCGCGCCAATCTGAGCGCCATGCGAGCCGAGGCCCACGTGCACCTGGGGCACGCGGAGGCCGCAGTCGAGCTGGCCGAGGAGGCCGTGCGGGCGGCCCCCGAGTCGGCTTTCGCGCAGCAGGTGCTGGCACTTTCTTTGCTTTCCACCGGTCGTTGGCAGCGCGCTCGCGACCTGCTCGCTGGCCTGGTCGCCCGCGGTGAGGACGGCGCTGACTGGACCATCGCCTACGATCTGGCCATCGCCGAGCTTCGACTGGGGCGCCTGGTCGAAGCGGTCAGCGCCTTCGAGCGCGCCGCTCGTCAGTGTCCCAATTGCCTTGCCACCGCCCACAATCTCGAGGTGCTGCGGGGTCTGGGGCTGGCTGCACGACCGTAGCCGTCGTGCCGCGCCCGCGTGCGCCACGCGGCGGGCGCACGCCGACGGCTCGGTGGG
>CALGHC010000431.1 GCA_937915965.1 uncultured Myxococcales bacterium | reverse complement strand
GTTCCACGCCATTGATCTCGCCGTCCTCGTAGGGATAGACGCTCTCCTTGGCGCCGCTTTTGTAGTAGGTAGTCGCGACGCCGTAGATCGCCCCGTCCGCGCGCAGGATCTCTGCCTTCAGCTCGCCGGTGTCATAGAAGCGCCTCTCGGTGCCCGTCTGGATGCCAGCGATGTACGGTAGCTCGGCGATCTTGACGCCGTGATCGTTCCAGACAGTCGCGGTTCCCTCGCGCTTGTTGTAGCGGACCTCGACCTCGAAACGCTGGATGCCGTTCTCGTGCCAGTGCTTCTCTTTGCCGTTTGCGACGCCCTGGTCGTAGCGGACCTCGGCGAGCTTCTTGCCGCCCGGGTAGAAGCGCACAACGAGGCCGTGCATCTTGCCGTTCGTCCACGGGATCTGTGCGACCTTGCGGCCCTCCGGGTCAAACTGGATCTCGACGCCGTGTTTGCGCCCATGCACCAGCTCGAAGACCGACTCTCGCTGGCCGTTTTCATGGTACGCGACCGCCTGATCGCGCGCCCGCCCGTCGACCCACTCGATGACGACGTGGCGTTTGCCGCTGACGTAGTACGTCGTCTCGGGGCCGTTGCGCAGGCCCTCACGCCATTTGACCGTGCGGCGCACCCGGCCGTCGTCGTCGACGTGCTCTTCGAGGCCGTGCTTCTTGCCGTCGACCCACGGGACCCGCGCCTCGACGCGACCGGCGAGGTTGTAGAGGGCCTCCGTGCCGCTCTTGCGACCCGCGACGAGGGTGATCGCAGAGCGCAGGTGGCCACCCTCGGCGTAGCTGAAGGCGTGCAGAACCTTCGGGTCGCCGGTGTGCCGCAAAATCCGTTGGCGGCTTCCATCACGGAAGAGCTCGGTCTCGAGGATCCTTTTGTCGCCCTCCCAGGTGACGACCAGGCGCGGCTCGCCGCCGGGCCACGTCTCGACGACCTCGTTGCGCTCGGCCTGCTTGTCGGCCGCTTTGGCACCGTCGGCCGCCATGCAGGGCGGCGAAGCGGTGGCAACCAGCCCGGTTGCGAGGAACAGGAGCGCCCATGTCCTGCGCGGCTTTGTTCGGGTCGAATTGAGGCGGTCGGGTCGGACGTTCATCGGCTCGATGATGCAGAAGGGCAGAGAGGACGGCAAGCGCCGTCGCACGCACGACCATTCTGGGGCCGCTGCAGCGGCGCAGACGGCCAGCCGCGCTTGACTCGCCCCGGCAAACGGTGCATCGATCCCGCCCGCCGGCGGCGCCGCAGAGCCAGCGTCGGCCGTCTCTCGCTCTTCTCTCGCCCTCAGGAGACCCCATGGCAACGACCTCGCTCAACAGCTTCGGCACCCACACCGCGATCGACGTCGAGGGCAAGCGCTACGCATGCGCCAGCCTGCCGGCGCTCGCTGCGAGCGGCTTCCCCGGGGTCGCGCGCCTGCCGTTTTCGACGCGCGTTTTGCTTGAGAATCTGCTGCGCTGGGAGGACGGCGACTCGGTGACCCGCGGCGACATCGAGGCCGTCGCCGGTTGGGACCCGACCAACCACCCCGAGCTTGAGATCGCCTTTCGTGTCGCGCGCGTGCTCCTGCAGGACTTCACGGGCGTGCCAGCGGTCGTCGACCTCGCCGCGATGCGCGACGCGATGGCCCAGATGGGCGGCGATCCCGCGCGGATCAACCCGCTGCAGCCCGCCGACCTGGTGATCGACCACTCGGTGCAGATCGATCACTTCGGCACCTCGACGGCGTTCGCACGCAACGCGCAACTTGAGTTCGATCGCAACCGCGAGCGCTATACGTTGCTGCGCTGGGGCCAGCAGGCCTTCAAGGACTTTCAGGTCGTCCCGCCCGACACCGGCATCGTCCACCAGGTCAACGTCGAGTATCTCGCCCGCACCGTCTTCACCCGCGAGGTCAACGGCGCGCAGTGGGCCTACCCCGACACCTTGGTCGGGACCGACTCGCACACGCCGATGGTCAACGCCCTGGGCGTCGTCGGCTGGGGCGTAGGCGGTATCGAGGCAGAGGCGGCGATGCTCGGCCAGCCGATCGCGATGTTGCTGCCCGAGGTGGTCGGCTTCAAGCTCAAGGGAAAGCTGCCCGAAGGCGCGACAGCCACCGACCTCGTGCTCACGATCGTCGAGATGCTGCGTGCGCACGGCGTCGTCGGCAAGTTCGTCGAGTTCTTCGGCCCCGGCATCTCCAACCTGCCCCTGACGAACCGCGCGACGATCTCAAACATGGCGCCCGAGTACGGCGCGACCATCGGCTTCTTCCCGATCGACAGCGAGACCCTGCGCTACCTGCGCTTTAGCGGACGCAGCGACCACCAGGTCGCCTTGGTCGAGGCCTACGCCAAGGCGCAAGGCCTGTTCCGCACGGACGCGACCCCCGACCCGATCTTCTCGAGCGCGCTTGAGCTCGACATGGGCACGGTGGTGCCGTCGCTTGCTGGTCCGAAACGCCCGCAGGATCGCGTGCCGCTGTCGCGCTCAAAGACGATGTTCGCCGAGGCGTTGCCGCAGCTGCTGGCTGCGGGAGCGGACGCCAACGCCAGCGTGCAGGTTGAGCACGACAGCGTGTCCTACAAGCTCGGCCACGGCGCGGTGGTCATCGCGTCGATCACCTCGTGCACCAACACCTCGAACCCCGAGGTGCTGATCGCGGCGGGGCTGTTGGCCAAGAAGGCCGTCGAAGCCGGCGTCAACGTCAAACCCTGGGTCAAGACCAGCCTGGCCCCCGGGTCGAAGGTGGTCAGCCGCTACCTCGCCGCCGCTGGCCTGATGCCCTACCTCGAGGCGCTGCGTTTCCACGTCGTCGGCTTCGGCTGCACGACCTGCATCGGCAACTCCGGGCCGCTGCCCGACCACGTGCGCGCCGCGATCGAGGAAGGCAAACTCACGGTCACGAGCGTGCTGTCGGGCAACCGCAACTTCGAGGGGCGGATCAGCCCGCACGTACGCGCCAACTACCTCGCCAGCCCGCCGCTGGTCGTCGCCTACGCCATCGCGGGCACGATGGACATCGACGTCTACAACGAGCCCCTTGCTCACTCCCCGGGCGGCGAGCCGGTCTACCTGCGTGACATCTGGCCGAGCCAGGCCGAGGTCGCGGAGGCGCTCGCTGGTTCGCTGACCAAGGAGATGTTCGCCGAGGAGTACGCGTCCGTGTTCAGCGGCGACGAGGCCTGGCGCAGCCTGCCGATCCCGGACGGCAGCGTCTACGAGTGGCAGGAGGACTCGACCTACATCAAGAGTCCGCCCTTCTTCACGAACATGAGCCCCGAGCCGGCCGCCATCACAGATGTGATCGGCGCGCGCCTGCTCGCCAAGCTGGGCGACTCGGTCACCACCGACCACATCTCGCCGGCTGGCGCGATCGGCAAGGACACGCCAGCGGGCCGCTACCTGCGGTTACTTGGCGTCGAACCGGTCGACTTCAACTCGTACGGCGCGCGCCGTGGCAACCACGAGGTGATGATGCGCGGCACCTTCGCCAACGTGCGCCTGCGCAATCAGCTCGCTCCTGGCACCGAGGGCGGCTGGACGAGCTACCTGCCCACCGGCGAGATCACCGACATCTACGACGCGGCGATGCGCTACCAGCAGGACGGCACGCCGCTGGTCATCCTCGCTGGCACCGAGTACGGCACCGGATCGTCGCGCGACTGGGCGGCGAAAGGCACGCAGCTGCTTGGCGTCAAGGCTGTCATCGCGCGCAGCTTCGAGCGCATCCACCGCACGAACCTGGTCGGAATGGGCGTGTTGCCCCTGCAGTACCTCGACGGCGAGGACGCGGAGACCCTGGGCCTGAGCGGCAACGAGGTCTTCTCGATCACGGGTCTGGCCGCCAACCCGAAGGCGGGCACGGTGCTTGACGTGGTCGCTACAAGCGCCGACAGCGGCACGACCACGGCCTTCCAGGTGCGCAACCGGCTCGACAACGCCACCGAGGTCGAATACTACCGCCACGGCGGCATCTTGCATTACGTGCTGCGCAGCCTCGTCTGAGCGGCTGTCGCAGGTGGTCGCCCGCGGAGCGGCCACCCGCTGCGCCGCGCATCACCCCAGCCATGCGCCTCTGGGCGGCGCCTTTGCGGCCGGTCCCTCGTCGGGACGCCGCGAGGACTCCAGCCCTGGCGATGGAGATTCATGAACTACCGTCACGTCATCCTCGAGGGCAAGCCGGCCACCGGCAAGACCGAGATCAGCAACCTCTTCAAGATCTTCTTTCCCGGCAAGGTGGTGATCCTGCCCGAGCTCGCGACGATCCTCACGCGCGAGAACGGCCTGAACATCCTCAAGCACCGCAAAGAGCTCGCCGACCTGCTCGTCGAGCACGTGCCGAAGCGCAAGGCCGAGGTGCAGGAGATCCTCGCCGCCCA
>CALGHC010000430.1 GCA_937915965.1 uncultured Myxococcales bacterium | reverse complement strand
GAGGCCGACGCTGGCGCTGAGGCCGACGCTGGCGCTGAGGCCGACGCTGGCGCTGGGGCGGACGCGAACGCCGACTCTGGCGCTCGCGCCGACGCCCCGGTGCTCAGGGTGCCGCCTTGCGCAAGGCCAGCTCCAGGACCTCGCCGCCGGCGTCGACCGAGGCGTGGTCCGCGTCGAGCGCACCCCATTCGACGGCGAGGACCTCGGCGGCGATCAGCGCGCGATGCGCGGCGAGCGCCTCTTGCAGGACGTCGCTGGTCGTGCGCAGGCTGAGCGCGATGCGATCCTCGACTGCCAGCCCCGCCTCCTTGCGCGCGGCCTGAACCCTGGCGATCACCTCGCGCGCGAGACCCTCGAGTCGCAGCTCGGGGGTGACGTCGGTGTCGAGGCGGATCGTCACGTCGCCGGCGGACGCCACCGCGCCGTCGCCATGGGCCTCAAGGACGATCTGTACGTCGTCGAGGCTGATCGGTTCGCCCTCAACCGTCACGGTCTCGCCCTGCTGCAAGCTGCGCAGATCGGCAGATGACAGCCGGGCGATCGCCGCGGCGACGACCTTCATGCGCCCTCCGAGGCGACGCCCGAGAGCCTTGAAGTTTGCCTTGGCGGACATGGTGACCAGGGCCTCGACGTCATCGCTCACCGCCACCTGGCGCACATTCAGCTCGTCCGCGACGACGCCGAGCAGCGCACCGCCGGTGATCAGACCGACCGGTACCGGCACGGCAAGGGCGACCTCGAGATGGGCGAGCGGCTGGCGCACCGGCAGGCGGTGTTGCTCGCGCAGGCCACGCCCGGTACGGACGATCTCGCGACACAGGGCCATACCCTGCTCCAGATCGCGGTCGACGCGGGTGCCATCGGCCATCGGCAGCATCTCGAGATGAACGCTCTCAAGCGCACCCTCGCGGTGGCCGACCTCAAGCCGCTGGTAGAGCAGCTCGGCCATGAACGGCAGGATCGGCGCGAGCAGCCGCGCGAAGAGGGTCAGCACCTCGTAGAGGGTCTCGAAGGCAGCCTGGCTGTCTTGTGCGTCGTCACTCTTCCAGAAGCGGCGGCGGGAGCGGCGGATGTACCAGTTGGTCAGGTCGTCAATGAAGCCGAGCACCCTGGGGATCACGTTGTAGAGGCGGTAGCCCTCCATCTCGGAGTGCATGTCGGCGACCAGGCTCTGCGAGACGCTGACCACCCAGCGGTCGAGCAGCGACCGGTCGGCCAGCGCCATCTCGTCGCCACGGGCCGGTGGCTGCCAGCCGTCTACTGCCGCATACGTGGCGAAGAAGCTGTAGGCGTTCCAAAGGGGCAGGACCACCGAGCGGACGACCTCGCGCACTCCCTTTTCGGAGAAACGCATCGGCTCGGCGCGCACGACCGGCGAGTTGATCAGGTACGCCCTGAGCGCGTCGGCGCCGTAACGCTCGATGACCTCGCTGGGGTCGGGGTAGTTCTTCAGCCGCTTGGACATCTTCTGGCCATCCTCGGCGAGGATCAGGCCGTTGACGATGACGTTCTTGAAGGCGGGCCTGCCAAAGAGCGCGGTCGACAGGACGGTGAGCGTATAGAACCAGCCACGGGTCTGATCGAGGCCCTCGGCGATGAAGTCCGCCGGCAGGTTTCCTTCGACGAGGTCCTTGTTCTCAAACGGGTAGTGGTTTTGGGCGTAAGGCATCGCGCCAGACTCGAACCAGCAATCGAGGACCTCGGCGATCCGCTCCCTGGTGCCGGCGCAGCCGTCGACCTCGCAAGGCCAACTGAGCTTGTCGACGTGGTGCTTGTGCAGATCACCGACCACCTCGCCGCACTTCGCCTCGAGCGCCGCGATCGATCCGATCGCCTCAGGCGCGCCGCAGGCGTCGCAGACCCAGACCGGCAGCGGTGTGCCCCAAAAGCGGTTGCGGCTGATCGCCCAGTCACGTGCCTCGCCCAACCAGTTGCCAAAGCGTTTTCCGCCGACGTAGTCGGGCACCCAGCGGGTCTGTTCGTTGTTGGCGACCATCTCGCTGCGCAGATCGCTGACCCGCACGAACCAGGTGTCGATCGCCTTGTAGATGAGCGGCGTCCCCGACCGCCAGCAGTAGGGGTAGTCGTGGTCGATGGTGTCTTGGCGGATCAACCGTCCGCGGGCCTTGAGGTCGGCGATGAGCGCCTTGTCTGCGTCTTTGACCTGCTGGCCGGCCACCAGCGGCACTTCGGAGGTAAAGTGTCCCTCGTCGTCGACAGGATCGCGCAGCGGCACACCGTTTGCGGAGCAGATGCGGTAGTCGTCTTCGCCATAGGCCGGAGCCATGTGGACGATGCCTGTGCCCTCCTCGGTCGAGACGAAGGCGTCGGCGACGATCCGAAAGGCGCCGTCGTCCGCCGCGTCGGCGAAGTAGGGGAAGATGGGTTCGTAGCGCGTTCCGACCAGGTCGCTGCCCTTGCACCGCCCGACGATCGACACCTCGCGTTTGGCGAAGACCTGATCGACCAGCGCCTCGGCGAGCACGTAGACAGTGCCGTCCTCATCGACCTCGACGTAGTCGATGTCCGCGCCGACGCAGAGAGCGAGGTTCGCCGGCAGCGTCCAGGGGGTCGTCGTCCAGGCGAGAAGGCGCCGACCGCGGCCGCCGATCTCGGGGAAATGAACGGTGATCGCCGGGTCCTGGACCTTGCGATAGTCCATGTTGGCTTCGAAGTTCGACAGCGGTGTGCCCAGCCGCCACGAGTAGGGCATGACCTTGTAGCCCTTGTAGACCAGGCCCAGCTCCCACAGGCGTGCAAAGACCCACCAGACCGACTCCATGAACGTCGCGTCAAGGGTCTTGTAGTCGTTGTCGAAGTCGACCCAACGACCCATTCGCGTCACGATCTCGCGCCATTCGCCGGTGTAGCGCAAGACGATGGAACGGCACGCGTCGTTGAAGTTGTCGATGCCGTAGCGCTCGATGTCGCCGGGGCCGGAGAGTCCGAGCTCCTTCTCGATCTCCATCTCGACAGGCAGCCCGTGCGTGTCCCAGCCGAATCGACGCTCGACCTTGTAGCCGCGCATCGCCCAGTACCGCGGCACAATGTCCTTGAGCGTGCCGGCGAGGAGGTGGCCGTAGTGCGGCCTGCCGGTGGCGAAAGGAGGGCCATCGTAGAAGACAAAGTCGCGATCGCCGCGGACCGACTTCGCGAAGATGTCCCCCGCGTGCCACAGCGCGAGGATCTCGCGCTCCAGAGCCGGGAACGACGGGTTGGCCTCGGGCTTGTCGAAAGGGGTGACGGGGTTCTGGACGCGGTTCTGGTCGGCCATGGGACGCTCGCTGGTCAAGAGGACCGTTCCATGCGGGCGGTCCCGCCGTCCGCACACCGTGGCGCACAGTGGCGCGCAGTGGCGCGCAGTGGCGAAGAAGTGCGGAAGGGTGGGACGGGCGAACTCGCGTCCAAGCGTCTGCCGGCTACTTCGCGAGCGCCGCGTCGATCTGAGCGCCAATGGCGGCAGAATCGGACGGATTGGCCACGCGCTCGCCGTTGAGGAACATCGACGGGGTGCCCTGGACGCCAACGGTCTGGCCCAGCGCCATGTCGGCGTCAACGACGGCCTTGTGCGTGCCCGAATCGAGCGCAGCCTTGAACTTCTTCATATCCAGGCCGAGCTCGCCAGCGTACTTGTCGAGGTCGGCGCGCGTGAGGGCGCGCTGGTTCTCGAACATCTTGTCGTGCATCTCCCAGAACTTGCCCTGGGCGTGAGCCTCCAAGGATGCCTGGGCAGCGAGATGCGCGTGCTCGTGGAAGCTCAGCGGGAACTGCCGGAAGATGATGCGCACCTTGCCCGCGTACTTCGCCTTGAGCTCCTTGGTGGCCGTGGCAGCGCGCGTGCAGTAGGGGCACTGGAAGTCGGAGAACTCGACGATGGTCACCTTCGCGTCGGCCGGGCCAAACTCCGGGCCGCCGGGCTTGCTGATCGAGGCGATCTTGTCGGCCGTCATCGGCTTGTTGGCCTCTTCCATCTGCTTGAGCTGGCCGAGGACCTTGTCGTAGTCCTTGAGCATCATCGCGCACTTGTCGGGACCAAACTCGGGCGTCTTGGTCATGACCATCTTGCAGGTCTGGGTGTCGGGGCCCAGGTCGGCGCAGAGCTTCTTGACCAGATCATCACAGCCTTTGTTGGCTTCGGCGATCTTGGCCTTCGTGTACGCCGTGTCGGCCATGCCGGCCTTGCAGGCGGCAGGCGGCAGCACCGCGAGGACGGTGTTGAACGACGCGCAGAGGGCCGACTCAGCGCCTGCCATCCCGCACAGGGTGGTCGCGTAGGCCTTGCAATCCGTCCCGCCGGCGGCCGGTGCGTCGGCGGCGCCTGGCTTGGCGGCGGCCGGATCGGC